>PUMX01000444.1 GCA_003552485.1 Candidatus Hydrogenedentota bacterium | reverse complement strand
CCGGCCGGCGAAGACGGCGGCTGGCCGCGTCACCTTGACATGCGCAATGCCGCCGCGGTCGATTTGAACCAGAACGGTCTGCTTGACTTGATTCTACTCGACGGTCGTTATGAGAACGGCGTGCGCAGGACGCTGGCTTTGCGCAATCTCGGCGGTTTCGCCTTCGAGGACGTCAGCGAAGAATATGGATTCCCCAGCGACGATACGCCGGGGCTTGGGCTCGCCATTGGCGACGTCAACAACAATGGACGCCCCGATTTCTTTGTGGCGCACAGCAACCGCATGCTGATTAGCCAGCCCGACGGCGCGTATCGCGAATACAGGCCGGGTTATTTCCGCGAGCCCGAGTTTACGGGTTGGCCATGTGGCGCGGTTTTTGCCGATCTGACGGGGAACGATTTGTTGGACTTGGTTTTTACCGTCCATGGCGAACCGCCGCAGATCTTCGTATACGTGAACCGGGGTATCGATTCGGATGGGTTCCCCCAGTTCGAAGACGTGACGGAAGCCGCCGGGCTCGATCTGGCCTATCCCGAACGCGGCGCCCCGTTGCCGTGGGCGCCCGAGGAAGAAGCGCGCATCGAGCTCAGAGCCGCCCACTTGGCGCTCGTCGACGTGGATAACAACGGCAGGCGAGACATATTGCTGGCGATGATCCATCTCGATGATGAGGGGCGCGTGCAGCCGGTCGTGTTTCGCAATGACGGCGTTGAGGACGGCGCGCCTAGGTTTAGCGGCCCGCCCGTGGAAAGCTGGCTGGGTTACTATGCGGCGGCGCCGGTAGCCGATTTCGATCGTGATGGACGCGTCGATATCTTCATGGCGAGATGGCACGATACGCTGAAGAATCACTTGTTTCGCAATGTCACCGATGGCGGCAATTACCTCACTGTAAGTGTGGCGGGGAACGCATCGGATCTGAATCGGATGGGCGTGGGCGCAGTAGTGCGCATCTATGAGGCGGGATATGCAGGCGAAGGCGAACGCTTGCTCGGACGCTTTGACATCGTGGTCGGCAGCGGCTACGCGTCGGGCGAGGAAGCGCGGGCCCATTTTGGTCTGGGCGAAGCGGAGCGCTGTGATGTTATGATTACGTGGCAGGGCTACGAGACCACATTGTCGAACGTGGCCGCAAACCAGCACATCGAGGCGATCGTCGGCGCCGAAGACGCGAAGACGCAGCGCCAATTGGCTGAGTCCGAATGAAACGCCGTAGCCCGGCGCGTACCGTAAGCAACGAATAAGCGTGTCATACCCACGGAAGAGGTGGAAACCCTCGCCAATGCCCCGTGCGTGTTCCGCAATAATTACCATATCGTGGTTGATCAGTGAGCCTTGGGACGCCGTTACGGAATGAGTAAGTTTGGCGTGACGCCAGCGAAGGAGGCGGAGTTACGAAGGCGCATGGCGGCCTGCGGGCTGGAGGAAGCGCAGCTTTCCGAGCAGTTCATCCGATCCGGCGGCCCGGGCGGCCAGAAAGTGAACCGGACGGCGTCTGGCGTGTATCTCTGTCACAAACCCAGCGGTCTGGAAGTGAAAATGCAGCAGGCGCGCAGTCAGGGTTTGAACCGGTTCTATGCGCGCCGCCGTATGTGCCAATTGCTGGAAGCGCGGCAATTAGGCGAGGCCAGTCCCGAGGCGCGCGAGCGAGAACGGGTGCGCAAGCAAAAGGAGCGCCGGCGCCGGCGTGCGCGTAAGCGGAATAAAGGAGATGACGCGTAGGCGGCGGAAGTGATCGCGCTGTGTAGGGTATTGGGCAACGTTCAAGAGCGGCTTGCGGCTAATGACCGGCGCGTCTACGTTTGCGGAATATAGCCGGTAAACCGCCGATTGCCGCCACCTCACGGAAGTGGTCAAAGGAAAAGAGCGCCGCCTATTGATCAGCTTGCTTTACTTATGGTAGCATATTAGAGAGCAGGCTAGGACCGCAAAGCAAATCGAGTCTCGAGGACTTATGGGCTGCGGCTGCATCGCACGCTCGAATCCTCCCAAAATTAGCAACCATTTTTCTGAAGAAAGGCGCATAGTACATATGAAATCGCTTGCCATGTTTCAACCTGGCGAACGAGGGACTGTTCAAGAGCTTCGGGCTGACGGCGCCTTTGCGCAACGGCTCATGGAGATGGGTTTTCTTCCGGGTACAGCGATAGAGATTATTCGCACGGCGCCGCTGGGAGACCCCATCGAGGTGGCGGTGAAGGGAGTTCACTTGGCCATTCGGCGAAGGGACGCCCTTCGCGTGACGTTGCGGAGCCTGGAATGAGCAGTCCTGTGATTGCCCTAGCGGGCAACCCGAACACAGGTAAGACCGAGGTTTTCAACGCGCTGACCGGTTTGCGGCAAGGTACGGGTAACTATCCCGGCGTGACGGTGGAGCGCTCCGTCGGTATGGGCCGGTTGAACGGCCAAGCCGTACAGTTCATTGATCTTCCCGGAGCCTATAGCTTAGCCGCGCGTGATCCCAGCGAGCAGGTCGCGGTTGACGTGATCGCCGGGGTACAGCCCGGCGATCTGGCGGCGGATGCCGTGCTCGCTGTGGTGGACTCGTCTAACCTGGAACGCAACTTGTACTTCGCCACCCAACTCAGCGAGTTGGGTAAGCCCCTCGTGGTCGCCCTTAATATGACGGACATAGCGCAGCGGCGAGGGTTACGCATCGATGCCGAAGCTTTGAGCGAGGCCCTTGGATGCCCGATGGTTCCCATTTGCGCGCGCAGCCGCCAAGGTATGACGGCTTTGCGTGAGGCGATGGCGAAAGCGTTGGCGGCATCGAACGGAGCGCCCCCGAGGGTGGTTGTGGAATATCCCGATGCGCTGGTGGACGCGGTCCGCGGCGTGCAAGAACGATTGGCGGCCACGGGGAAAGCCGCCAGTTTTGGCGTTGCGCTCCGTCTGCTCGCCGATGAAGGCTGCGAATTGGAGCGCGAGGGCGTGAGCGCGCTGGGTCCCGCCTTCCGGGACGAACTCGCGCGCCTGCGCGAAAAGGCCGTCTCGGGCGCTGGGGGGACCGTGGCGGCGCTGGAAGCGCACAGCCGCTATGCGTGGATTCGCGGCGTGTTGGAAAACGCCGTGCAACGAACAAAATCCTCCGAGCGCGGGTGGACCGGCCGGGCCGACGTTGTGTTGATTCACCGAACTGCTGGCCCCCTCATCTTCGCCGGGGTGATGCTTTTAGTATTTCAGGCCATCTTCGCGGGATCTGCTCCCCTTATGGAGGCCATCGAACACGGATTTGCCAATGCGTCCGCCGCCGTTGAGGCGGCGCTACCTGGCGAGATCATGGCGAGTCTCATCGCCCACGGCATCATGGGCGGCGTGGGCAGCGTACTCGTGTTCCTTCCACCCATCCTCGCGTTGGCGCTGTTCATCGCCCTACTAGAGGATTGTGGGTACATGGCGCGGGCCGCGTTTATCATGGACCGCGTTTTCCAATGGTGCGGGCTCTCCGGCAAGAGCTTCATCCCGTTGCTGACGGGATTCGGGTGCGCTATTCCCGCGATTATGGCGACGCGCACCATTGAAAGCCCGCGCGAACGGCTAGTCACTATCTTCATCGTTCCGTTGATGAGTTGCGCGGCGCGGTTGCCCGTCTACGCCCTGCTCATTGGCGCGTTCATTCCGGCGCGGCCCATCTTGGGTGGAGTGCTCGGCCTGCAGGGGCTGGTCTTGTTCGCGGTCTACGTGCTTGGCCTGGCGATAGCCCTGCCTGCCGCCTGGCTGCTTAACCGTGCGTTGTTTAAGGCCGAGGCGGCCCCTTTTTTGCTCGAATTGCCCACGTATAAGGCGCCCAGCCCACGCACCATCGCGTACAAGGTGTTTTTGCAGGGCAAGGACTTCGTGGTGAACGCCGGCAGCATCATCCTCGCCATGACGATCGTGGTGTGGGCCCTAGCCTTCTTCCCGCGCGAAGAGGATCCCGGTCCCACGCCCCAAGCCGCGCCCGTGCGGCTTGCCTTGCATCAGCAACCCGCCGCGGTCGGCCATGCGTTTGGTGGCTCGCCCAGCCAAACCCCTCAAGGAATACCCGCGCATTCACCCGCCGAGGAAATGCTGGGGAGACCCGGGCAACTGGACGACAGCTATCTTGGGCGGATGGGCCGGACCTTGGAGCCCCTCTTCAAGCCCGTGGGATGGGACTGGCGCGTCGGGACGGCCGTAATCGCGGCGTTTCCCGCCCGCGAAGTTGTCGTCGCCGCGATGGGCGCGATCTTTCATCTGGAGGGCGATGGCCACGCGGGACATCATAGCCACGACCACGGTCATGACCACGATCATGACCACGACCACCACCACCACGATCAGGAAGGACTGCGCGCCCGGCTCCAAGAAGCCACGTGGCCTGATGGCGAACCCTTGTTCACCCTGCCCATGGTTGCCGGGCTTCTCGTGTTCACGGCTTTGTGCCTGCAATGCGGACCCACGCTAGCGGTGATGCGCCGGTCCACGGGATCGTGGCGTTGGCCTCTGTTCGCCTTCACCACAATGACGCTGTTGGCCTATTTGGGAGCGTTGATCATTTATCAAGGCGGCATGGGGCTGTTCGGACCCGGATGAAGCATTTGATTGAAATACTGGATATGACCTCCGCGACGGATACGGCGCCATTGAGCGCACTATGGCTGGCCACATCGCCGTTGCCGGACTGGGAGCATAATGATGGGTGAGATAATTGTTGTTGCGCTGGTAGTCATTGGCGCGGCCGCCTACGCGCTCCGCCATTTTGTCGCGGTTCTTGGCGGACGCCGAGCCAACGCCTGCGCCTGCAGTCACTGCAGTATCCCGGCTCAATGCGCCGTTTCCCCGGAACAATCCCGTCAACCCGCATGTCCAGACGCTTCGAAGCGGACCGGGGATACGCCGGAGAATCCATGAATCGAGCGCGTCTCTATCGGAGGCGCAGTAAGGCGGCGGCGTGTTGCCTGGGTTAGCCCCCTTCCTCATTGGCGCCACCCATGCGCCTGGCGACGGGGCAGTTGCGGCATGATGGGTTTGGTTCACACCAGTCATGAAACATCTGGAGCAGACCCTGCTGCAATTGGAAGTTCATGCGGGGCGGTGAAGCTGCGCCAAAGACGCGGGGCAGCATAATGCGGAGCAGCTTGTTCGCAGGCTCCTGGGGTAGCGTAGTAAACAGAGCGAAGGCTTTCTCTTCGAGGATGCGGTCGCCCCGTAAACGGGCCATCGCGATGGCGGCGGGCACGAACACGTTGCCAATGATGCTACGTACGCGCCCCTGACCTAGGAGCCCGGTGCGAGAGGCCATTGGGCGGCCGGTCCAGGTGCAATGCTCAGACCAGAAACCCATGGGCCGCGGAAACAGTTCTTCAAGGGCCTTTCGCCGTGCCCGCGGCGGGCAATCCTCGGCCCACACATGGTCCAACGTATCGGCGAGCCCGAGCGTTGCGGTCCGCGCCAACACTCGGGCCACGCCGGCTATTCGGCGCTCGGGATAGTTTACGGGCCGCACGCCCGTGCGCGGCCACGACAAGGGCAAGGGCCGCAGGCCGGGAAGGTATTTCGATGTCAGCTTCAATAGATGCCGGTGATGAGCATGATCCTCCGCGGCGGGTTCGAGTGTGTCGGGCAGAAGACCGGCCATACGCAGTAGCGCGGCCTCGGGCGTTTGCCCGTCAAGTAGCGCCAATTGCCGCAGCCGCGCATAGGGCAATTGCTCGGCCAGAATACGGAACGGATACTTGTAGCGGTTAAATCCGCAGGCCCGCATGAGGGCCTCATAGATAGCCTGTTGTGGCTCGACACGCTCCATTCGGTCGCGCAGCGTCTGGGCCTTCTGCACCATGCGCCATTCGCCGGCCAGTTCGACGAGCTGTTTCATCTGATCGGCGCCAAGGCGCTCGACAATTGCAGCGCAACGCCCATGCGCGCCTGGCATGCCATGAGGGCAAGTGTAGAGGCTGAGTTCGGACGCCATCGTATCGAGATCTTCCATGAGGTATGGGCGCAAGAGCAGGCAGGGGATGCGGCGTCCGTTGGCGGTGCGGGGCGGATCACGGGGTGGCCGCGAATCCAGCACGACGACGAGAAGCACGTGGTTATAACGTTCGTCACGGGCGTGCCCGTGGGCTTTCCATGAGGCGTGGTCCAGATGAATCTCCACATCACCCTTGCGCAGCCTCCCGTTCAGGTCGAGTTGCGCGCCTTTGAAATCTGGACCCTCTTCGCGGTTCCACCAGCCGGGACTGACGATGCGTAACCGCCGGCCGTCGTCCGTTTCAAGGCCTTCCTGGGCGAACCGCTGTTCATACCAGGCGAACTGAATCACGTCCTCGGGCACGGAAGCCGATTGCTCCCGCGCTACCGGACGTTGCGAGCGCAGTGACGCGCCGTAATCAGCCCGGAACCTCATGGCGGCGCCCGTACCACCGCATTCCATGGCCGATTTCTCCCATGTTCCGGCGTTTATTGGGAACGCCGGCGCCCAAGTGTCATACTGACGCTGCCCACGCCCACTGCGTGCATGCGGGCGCCATCATGGGGCGCTGGCTGCTGTAAAGGAATGTCACGATAAACGGTCCCTGTAGTCCTCGTAACCGAATTCCCGGACCACGCGGATACCGCCCTCAGACGCGTCGTTAATGGCGATGGCCGGTAGGCGCACGCCGTTGAACGTGGTGTTTTTCACCATGGTGTAGTGGGCCATGTCCGTGAAGACGAGGCGGTCCCCCGGCTGGAGAGGCTCCGCGAAGCTGTAATCGCCAATGACGTCGCCAGCGAGGCAGGTCAGTCCGCCGAGCCGGTAGGTGTGCGCGCGTTCGCCGGGTTGTCCCGCGCCGATGATCTCGGGACGATACGGCATCTCGAGCACGTCTGGCATGTGGGCCGTGGCGGACGTGTCGAGAATGGCGATTGGCATGCCATAGTCGATGATATCGAGCACCGTCGAAACAAGCACGCCCGCGTTCAGCGCCACGGCTTCTCCTGGCTCCAGATAGACCTGCGCGCCGTAGCGGTCTTGAAACTCTGAGACGAGCCGGCATAGGCGCTCGACGTCATAGTCGGAGCGGGTGATGTGATGGCCGCCGCCGAAATTGACCCATCGCATTTCGTGGAGAAACGCGCCGAAACTGGCCTCAACCCGTTCCAGCGTGCGCTCCAACGCGTCGGAATTCAGCCCGCACAGCGTGTGAAAATGGAGGCCGGTGACGCCGTCCAACGATTCGCCGTCGAATTGTGCGCGGGGAATGCCCAGCCGGCTGTTCGGCGCGCAGGGATCGTAGATGGCGACGTCGACCTCTCGATGTTCGGGGTTGATGCGCAATCCGCAGGATACCGGTTTGCTCGACGCCTCGACCCGCGGCTTGAAACGTTTCCACTGGTTGAATGAATTGAAGGTGATATGATCCGCAAGCTCCATCAACTCACCGAATTCACTATCACGGTAAGCGGGCGCATAAGCATGCACCTCGCCGCCAAATTCTTCGCGAGCCAGCCGGGCTTCGTCAATCGAACTTGCCGCCGCTCCGTGCAATACTTCGCGAATTACCGGGAACACGCTGAACATGGCGAAACCCTTGAGCGCGAGGAGTATGCGGCACCCCGTGCGATCCTGGACGTCTTTTAGCACCGCCAGATTCGCCTTCAGCGCGCCAATGTCGCATATGTAGCAGGGCGACGGCGCGGCATGGATATCGATATTCACAGCTCCTTAACTACCCAGGGCAACCCGTGTTTGTTGAGATCGTCCATGAATGGATCGGGATCGAATTGCTCGGGATGGAAAACGCCCTCTCCCCGCCACACGTTTTGCAGCATCAGCTTCGCCCCGATCATGGCGGGCACGCCGGTGGTATAGGAAACGGCTTGCGCCTTAGCTTCCGCGTAGGCGTCTTTGTGATGGCAGATATTGTAGATGTAGATCTTCCGGTTCCTCCCGTCTTTCTCGCCTTCAAGGAGGCAGCCGATGCAGGTCTTGCCTTCATAGCCCTCCGCCAGCGAAGAGGGTTCCGGCAATACATGTTTGAGAAATCGCATGGGAACCACGGGATGGCCCTCATAATCCACGGGGTCCACGCGTGTCATGCCGACGTTTTGCAGCACGCGCACGGTGTTGATGTAATTGTCTGAGAAGTGCATCCAGAAGCGGATGTTCTTTACGCCGGGGATGTTCTTCGCCAGGCACTCCATCTCCTCATGATACATGAGATAGCAGGGGTGAACGCCTATTCCTTCGGGAAAATCGAAATCCCAGCGCACCGTCATGGCGTCCGCGGTCTTCCAATCACCGTCTTCGTAGTACTTGGCCGGCAAAGTCACTTCACGCAGATTAATCTCGGGATTGAAATTTGTGGCGAAAGGCCGGCCATGATCCCCCGCATTGCAGTCAAGCATGTCGATGGTGTGAATCTCGTCGAAGTAGTGCTTCAACGCATAGGCGCAGAAAATGTTAGTCACGCCAGGATCGAATCCGCAGCCCAGCAATGCCATGATGCCTTTGTCCCTAAAAGGCTGGTCATAGGGCCATTGCCAACTATAGGAAAAGGTCACTTCATCTTCGGGTTCATAGTTGGCTGTGTCCAAGTAGTCCACCCCCGTCGCCAGGCAGGCGTCCATGATAGGCAGATCTTGATAGGGCAGTGCGACGTTGATGATCAAGTCGGGGTTGGTCCTGTTTACGAGCGCCGCGACTTCATCCGTGTTGTTGGCGTCTATATGCGCGATATCAATGGGGCGGCTCAGGCGGCTCTGGATCTGCTCACACTTCTCAACAGTGCGGCTAGCGAGACAGATCTCACTGAACACATCGGGGAGTTGGGCGCACTTCTGGACCACCACGCTACCGACGCCACCCGCGCCGATTATCAACACCTTGCTCATTACAATGCGTCTCCCAGTCCGTTCTTGGGCAGGGAGGCGATGGGCGTAAGGTGGCTTGCAGTACAGGCCGACCGCCGGCGCCCAACGACCCTGTCCTGAATAGTGAAGCTAAGGAAGGATGATCCTCCGTTAGTGGAGTGTAACACAACCTACGAGACGACGCAGTTGAACACGTGCTCGAAGGTCCCCCTGGCATTGCTGCAGCGCGCCCGCCTGCGTGGTTTGCGGAGGCGGGCGCTAGGTTCTATCGATGAATCGGTCTCACTTGCGAAAGACAAAGACGCCCCAGCAAAGCCAGCCGTTCTTGCCGCCTTCCACCCAATGCTGAAGGCCTGTGTCCATTCGCTCCACGTATTCATCGGAAACACCATTGGCTTTCAGTTCGTCGCGTTTGCGGTGCATTTCCTCGCGGACGCGTGCATAATGGTTCGTCAAGTGGGGCGTGAGTTCTTCGAACTCGACTTCGGTCAAGCCGAATTCGGCAGCCTTTTGGCGATAGAAACTTGGCGAACCCATGTTGGGTAAGTGAATCCGATCATAAATGGGCTGCAACTTGTCCGTAGGGGCGTCATCGGCCTGCATGGGATCCGTGAAAACGAATTCGCCGCCCGGCTTGAGCACCCGGGCGCACTCTTGGATCACCTTGGCCCGATCACCACTATGAAGAAACGAGTCCTGAGACCACACCACGTCAAAGCTCTCGTCCTCGTAGGGCAAGTCCTCGAAGTTGCCGTCGACCACCGTTATGAGATGGTCAAGCCCTTGTTCCTTGTTTTTCTGCCGGTCCCGCTCATTCTCGGCTTCTGACAGATTCAGGGCGACCACCTCACAGCCGTAGGTCTTGGCGAGGTAGCGGGCCGAGCCGCCGAAACCCGCGCCCACGTCGATGACCTTTGAGTCCTTGCCCAAAGTCTTCAGCTTGGACGCCATGTGTGCGACGGTACGCCGGCTGGCGTCGAATATCGACTCGTCAGGGGTTTCGTAAATCCCTAGATGCAGATCCTCCCCGCCCCATACGGTGTGGTAGAAATTATCAGCGTCGCTACTGTTGTAGTACTCACGTGCGGCGCTGACCGCATCCGAATTTGTGTCTGACATCCGTTGTCTCTCCTCCTCTCGATTAGTGTCTATATCCCTTGTCGGCGACGTGGATGAAAAAGTCCGGATCTTCAGTGCGGTACGTCTCCTGGAAATCCGCATACGTCTCAATATGCTGGAAACCGACCTCCGTCATCAAGCGGCGTGTATAATCGCGGCGGAGGGGAAACATGTTCAGATGGAACATTGCGCCGTCGGGGAATTCGTAGCGGAAGCGCGCCAATCCGTCGTCCACGTGTTCGGGCTCGGCTCTTATCTCCTCGCCACAATAGTAGTACATGTGCTTGCTCGAGAACCCATGGTCGAGCATGCCGTCGTAATTGCGTTGATCGAGGATGAGCACGCCGTCAGGGCCCAAGGCTGCGTAAAACTCCGCCAAGCTCTTGCGGCGGTCGCGCTCGTTGAAAAGATGGGTAAACGAGTTTCCCAGGCAAATCACGGCGTCGAACGCTTCATGGATGTCCTGGCTAAGCCACCGCCAGTCCGCCTGCACGGTGCGCAGGATGTGGCCTTGTTTGCGCGCATTCTCGAAGGCCTTGGCGAGCATCTCCGCGCTGCCGTCGGCGCTCACCACTTCGAAACCGGCCTCGAGCAGCCGCACCGAGTGGAAGCCCGTGCCGCACGCTACGTCGAGCACCCGTTTGGCGCCGCGCTCACGCAAGACGTTGATGAAGAACTCGCCCTCGCTGTTGGCGCGGCCCTCCCAGTCGATGAGATCATCCCATTTTTCGACAAAGCTGTGGACGTACTCCTTGGTGTAGTTGTCGGTGTCTCGCTTTTCGACGGGGTTCTCCCCAAATGATTGTGTTGTTTGCTCCGACATGGTTCAAGCCTTTCCTTAACCCGGCTTGTACAATCTCCAGAATCACGAGGAATGCAACGGTGGCTATGGGTAATCGATGGGTCAACGATCCAGCTCAGTTATGAAAGCCTTTTCCGGCGCCGGAATGCCGGACTGGCTGGAAGAGCCGTCCGTGGCGCTCATCGCTTTTCCGGATGTGCGCCCCAGCTCGCCATTGCTCAATACTCAAAGGCGAGCCTTTATACGGGCGCATTAGCCACCATTATAGCAACTATGCTTTGCGTGCTTCACCCTTGGTATGCGTTCCTCCCAGATACGCTCCCAAACGGCGGAGGCGAAATGCCTGTAAAGCGTTTCGCTCGCTGCGTCATATAAGGAAAGTAAACTCACGGGAAGGTGGGAGTATTCCATGGGCCGCCCAGTCCCCATGATCGCGGGGCCTGATGATGTGGGTTAGGTGAGGTGGCGTTCTCATACTGTAAGTGACTGTCCCGTAGACAATTATGGCCAAACGGGCTCCTATTTGAAACGATATTGGTTCTGATTCAACTGGGGAGCCGATATTTGTGGTTGTGGCCCTGTAGACCTTGAAGGAATACACAGGCCAGCGCCGACAAGACAAGAAGGGGCTGGGGGTGCACAGCGGTTACGCGCCAACCCAAGGGTCAGTCTCGGGGAGGCTTTCCGGTCTATACAATCTGTCTTCGCCGGTGCGCTGCTCCTAGTCGCCCGAAGCGCGCGTAGCAATGGTTTTGCTTGGCGGCAACTTGCCTTGCCGGTTGCATGGAAGACGGGCCAACCATTTGGTGAAGCGCTTGCTCGAGCCGCCGCCCACGGCTCAATCTTGACACCTTGCTCGCCCTTGTGGTAAGTTGATTCTCGTTCTAACGTTGTCAAGAAGGCTTTTCGATGGGGAGGCCGTGCTGGCAGCGTGTCCCCCTCCTCCCCCGGCAACCGCTTCTTTTCCCGCGAAGAAAAGAAGGAAATGGCGCTGTGAAAGTGAGGAGGATTATTTGATCAGGATTCCAGTCAAGCCACTTTCAGACACAGATGGCGGACTGACATTTTCTTGCCCAACGGCGATTAGAATCCCCCCGTATTTCGTTCATTATGCGGCGGCTGACGGCGTCACTTGGCCCCTGCAACGGACTTCTGTAATAGACGGGGACCATCACTTAGTAAGGAGGAGTTACGAGCATGGATTTGAGTAAACTGAGCGAAACTATTGTAAAGGGCCAGATTGATGAGGCTCGGGAGCTTACGGAAGAAGCAGCTCGCAGCGGAGTCGACGTGCAGGAAATCATGAATCAGGGGCTTATTGTCGGAATGGAGACTGTTGGGCAGAAGTGGAAAAACGACGAGATGTTCATGCCCGAGGTAATTCGCTCCGCGAAAGCTATGAGCGGTGCTCTTGATATCATCCGCGACGAGCTCGACAAGAGCGGTTCCGGCGCGGGCACCATGGTGATTGGCACGGTGGCTGGAGACCTTCACGATATCGGGAAAAATCTTGCCGCCATGATGTTCGAGGGCGCTGGCTACAAAGTCATCAATCTCGGAATCGATCAGCCAAACGAGGCCTTTGTGAATGCGGTTAAGGAGCACAAGCCGAAGGTGCTCGGCATCTCTGCCCTGCTCACCACGACCATGGCCAGGATGGGCGAGATCATCAATGGATTGAAAGAAGCCGGTATACGTGATGAGGTCACGGTTATCATCGGTGGGGCTCCCGTTACGGATGATTTCGCTCAAGAGATAGGCGCGGATATCTATGCCCCGAACGCCCGAGCGGGTGTGGAGAGAGCTGAAGAGTTTTTCAAAGCTAAGTAAGCTTCGAATCGCAGGCGTGAACAGGCGACGCGGCTGTTCATCCCGCCTGCTTTTTGTTTAAAAAGGATCAATGTGTTATGAAGATGAATTACTCAGTTAATGCGTCTCCGCAGTTCAGGGTCCTTTCCGAGGATCAGATAGAGGAAATCTTCTATAGCGCCCTCGATGTGCTGGAAGAGGTGGGCGCATTGGTCTACCACGAAGAGGCGATCTCGCTCTTCCGGCGTAGCGATGCGATTGTCTCTTCGGATGATATCGTCCGGATCCCCATTGCGATGGTTGAGGAGGCGCTTAACTACTACCCGCGCAAGATCACATTATGCGGTGTGGATGGGAAGCGCACCACCAAGCTTCAGAAGGACACGGTGTCCTTCGGAACGGGCTCTGATTTGCCGTTCTGCTATGATCGGCAGACGGGTCAAAGGCGTTCCACGACATACGAAGATGTGAAGCTAGCGGGGCGTGTAGTGGACTGCCTCCCCAATTATGATTTCTTCATGTCGCACGGGATCGTGAGAGACGCGCCAAACCCGCAGACCTACGACAGGCACCAGTTTCTCGCCATGCTCGAACAGTGCAGAAAGCCCATGGTGCTCACCAGTGTGGATGGGGAAGGCCTCGAGGATCTCTGGAGGATGGCCTGTGTGTTGCGGGGAGGAGCAGATGAGTTCCGCCTCAACCCATTGTTTGTGGTCTATATTGAGCCGATCTCTCCCCTGAAAAACGACAGGACCGCCATTGAGAAGCTCCTCTTCGCGGCCGAAAAAGGCATCCCGGCCATGTACACCCCGT
>PUMX01000211.1 GCA_003552485.1 Candidatus Hydrogenedentota bacterium | reverse complement strand
TAGAACGGGACCCCCGGAATGCCCACGACTCCAACGCCATACGCGTCGAGAACGAGGATTTCGCTCAGGTAGGTCACCTTCCAAAACAAGTGGCGCAGTGGATGGCGCCGCTCATCGACCAAGGGTTCCTGTACGTCGAGGGGCGTATTCCTCCCGGCGCCACCATCGAGCATAACCGCGCTGCTCCCCTTGCGCTGACGCTGTACCAGACGCCAGCCGCGCGTAAGCTGTTCGAATCGCCGGACGTCATCGACAGCGGCGCCGCGGCGCTCCACGACGTGATGGTCCATGCGTGGAAGCGAATGAAGACGTGGAACGATCCCGCGCTTATTCGCGAGACCGTATCCAAACTGGGCTCCGCCGTGGGCCGAAACGCTCTGCCGCAGACCAAGCTGATCATGCAGCTGATGAGAATGCGCGCCGACGAACTTGACGCCGCGTTGCTCGAGCGGCGGCGCGACATTCTGCGCAACACGCTAAGAGGACTTCGTGTCGGGAGCGCCGCCCAGTATAGCCGCCTGACGCTGTTTCCTCTCTATGCCGCCAATGGCAAAAAGGCCGCCGTTGTTCCGTTGGATGCGGCGCTGAAAAAGGGACAGGCCCGCATTGATGAAGTGAGCGAGGCTGGCGTGGTCAACGCGTTGCGCGCGGAGAACCTGGGCAAATATCCTGTCGCCGCTTTTCAAGGACTCATCGTCATCGGGGGGAAGCAGGACCGTATGATCGCCGCCACCACCGTTGTTTGGCCTAAGGCCACCGCGACGCTGAGGGTCGGTTGTGTCGAGCGTAATCGCTGGGCGCATGACGGGCGGGCCTTCAATGCGGCGGCTTACGCGCCCCCTTCCGTGCGGGCCTGCCGGGCCCGCGCCGATACAGCCGATGTGCCCCAGCAGGGGCTCTGGGACGCCGTCGATGCGTGCCTGGCTGATGCGGGCGTGGAATCGCCCACCTCGACGCTGGCGGCCGGGTTCAAGTCCGCCGCCCAACGAACGCGCGAGTATGCGCGTCACCTCAGTTTGGACAAGGACGCTGTTGGATTCGCCATGGGCCTGGACGGCGAAATCGCAGGAGTTGAGGTGTTCGATGCGCCCGTTACCGCGCGAAAGGTATGGCCGCTGCTGCGTAACGGGTATTTCCTTCAGGCCGCGCATGGCGAACAGAAGAAGAAGCGCACGCCGAAGAAGACCGTGCAGACGCTATTGAAAGAGGCGGCCGCCAACGCCCCCGGCCCGTCAGAAGGGGAGGATGGCACGATCCGTTTTGCGGTGAGCGCTGGCGATATGTCGGGCGAGGCCGTTGCGATAGGCGACCGCCTGTGTCACGTGTCGCTGCATCCCGTCACCGAGCCCGAGTTTCCCGAGGGCGAGTGGGAGGAATTGCCGCTTTGAGCAACGATAGGACGTAGCGCCGCACGCGAATTCCGCGCCTATTCCGAATTGGGGGTTGCCGTGATCACGAACGCATTGGGTCCCTGAACGCAGAATGCGCGTAGGATGCTAGGGGCTGCGCTTGGCTCGCGTTAACGCTCCCGCAAGAAGCTCACAGCAACGTCCGGCTGGTCGACGAATAGCCCGTCAGCGCCTAGCTCGAAGTATAGCCGCTCCAGCAATTCCTCGGCATTGTCCACATACGCCGGCAGCCTGTCCGTGCGCACCGTCCACGGATGCACCACCAAGCCACGCTCATGGGCGCCGGTGATGAGAGCGTTGTCATCGACTACTTCGCCGTCGTCTCCGATAATCCGGCTGATGGATGGGCCGACGCCGTCGGCGTATTCGGCAATCTCGTCCAGCCCTTCGGGCGTAACCATGGGATTGAAACGCGGCCCGCCGCCTATGAGTTGCACGAGCCGTAACTCGCACCCGCGTTCGCGCAATCGAATGAGACTTTCTTCTTCGAACGACTGGACGATCACCGGATCCGTTTTCGATTCATAGCCATACGCAGCCAGCACTTCGAGCAGAATGTCTTCAAAATCGTAGCCCTGATCGGCGTGCCACCCTGACGCCTTGATTTCGGGATAAATACCGACTTCGCGGCCCGTGGCGTGGTTCATGCCCTGAACCATCTCGATGAGTTCGGCCAACGTGGCGATGCGAAAGACCAGTTCTTCGTGTTCGTTGGGAAACCGCGCTGGGTAGACGAGTTCGCCGGTTTCGGGATCAACTCGTTCTCGCACCGCAAGCTGTTTAATCTCTTCGAGCGTGAAGTCAATGGCGTAGTAGCGGCCGTTGTCCCGCGCCCGATCCGGAAAAACATCGGCGACGTTTGTGGTGGCCTCGAGCGTGCGATCGTGCAGCGCGATGGGCGCGCCATCTTTCGTCAGCATGAGATCCGGCTCGAGGTAATCCGCGCCCTGTCCGTACGCCATGGCGTAACTCTCGAGCGTGTGTTCCGGGAGGTAGCCCGGCGCGCCGCGGTGCGCTATCACCACCTTACCGGAGTCGCCGGTCTCCGTAGCCGCCGCCGTGACAGCGGGCGTGAGCAGCAGACACAACAGGCCTACGCCCGTTCCAATAAAGTTCAGAATAGATTTCGCGCGTCCCTCCAGCGTACATGCGGCTTCCATACGGTGTTGCAACAATACTCTCCCTCCTTGTAATCACTGCTGTGGCGATCCCCGGACTCGAGCCAGTCCTTCACTAAAAGAAGACGCTCGGTCAAACTGCGGCTGAATGACCCATTCACCTTCTTCGTCAATATAACCGAATTCGCCGCCATAGCGCACGGCGGCCAGCCCTTCGGAGAAGTGCGACGCTTCCTCGTACTGAGGCTCAATAACCATCTCGCCTTCGCGATTCATGTAGCCCCAGCGGCCGTTTATTCTCACCGCAGCTAAGTCATTAGCGAAAAGGCCAAGGTCTTCAAAATCCCCCTCAAGTACGGTTTCTCCGTCGGGGTTGATATAGCGCCAGGATCCGTCTGGATCCTGGACGTGGGCCACAC
>PUMX01000079.1 GCA_003552485.1 Candidatus Hydrogenedentota bacterium | reverse complement strand
CTGAGCGAGGCGGGCCACAAAGGGCAGTCTAACCCTAGAATGGCGTCTCTCGGGTTTGGTTCATACTGCTTGTGGTGACCTGGGCAGTCCTATGGACCTGGCAAACCCACGAAGACCCCGGTCGCGCCGCGCGGTTTGTGTTTGCTTGTCCAGGCGTTCCTCTTGACACCGTGGCGTCCATCGTGATTATATATAACTGAAGATGCATTCAGTATGTGGTCATGGCGTTGTAGCCGGAGGGGAAACCGGAATGGGACAGAAGCTGACTGAGCGGCAAGGGGAGATTCTCGCGTTCATCATCGCCTTTGCGCGTGAGAACGGCTATCCGCCCAGCTTCGCGGAAATTGGCGAGGAATTCAGCATTGCCTCGACGAACGCCGTGCGCGATCATCTCGCGGCTTTGGAGAAGAAAGGCTACCTCAACCGTTCGTCGAAAGCGCGCTCGCTGCATCCCACGGACAAGGCGTTGGCGGAATTGGACGAATCGCCCGCCGGCGCGCTGCCGCTTGTAGGGCATATCGCGGCGGGGCAGCCGTTGCTTGCCGAAGAAAACATTGAGGACTACATCACCTTTGATCCCAGCGTTGCCGGTCCGGAGGCCTTCTGCTTGCGCGTCAACGGCGATAGCATGATCGAGGCTGGCATTCTCGACGGAGATATCATCGCCGTGGACCCGTCGCGCGAAGCCAGAAAAGGCGATGTGGTGGTCGCGCTCGTGGATGATGAGGCGACCGTGAAATACTTCTACCCTCGGGGGCGTATGGTTGAGCTGCGGCCTGCGAACAGCGCGATGAACCCGTTTATCATCAGCGCGGGCGCACTACAGATTCAAGGTGTTGTCGTGGCGCTGCAGCGCATCTTGTAGGCGCAACGAATCGCGCGCCCGCCCGTGTTAGTTTGCAAGTTGGAGCTGACACAGGGCGACCCTCGGCGCGTCTCACACGAAGAAGGGGTTATAGGCCTGTTCGATAGCCACGGTGCTCGCAGGGCCGTGACCGGTGTGTAGTTCGGTTTCGGGCGGCAACGTGAAGATGCGCCTTCTCACGTGATCGATAAGTTGATTGGCTAGTCCCGGCGACGCCGTGCCGCCTATTGAGCCGCTGAACAGCGCATCCCCAGTGAAGACCAGTGACGGAAAAGCGAGGCTGACGCCGTCCGGCGTATGGCCCGGCGTTTCCAGCACCAAACCCTCAAGCGTCCCTACTTTGACGGTGTCGCCTTCCTTGACGGTTGTGGTTCGCTGTCCCTCGATGCTCGCGTTGTATGCGTAGATTGGGGCGGGATGCTTGGCCACCACGTCCGCGAGCCCGGCGGTGTGGTCCCAATGATCATGAGTGATGAAGATGGCCGACAGCTTCAGGCCGTGTCTATTCAGCACTGTGTCAAGCTCCGCCGGATACTCGCCGGCATCGACGAGCAAAGCTTCCTTCGTCTCCTCGCATCCGAGCAAAAACGCGTTGGCTTCGTTCACGTCTAAGAGAAAATGATGGAGGATCATTGCTTCACTCCCCGAAGATTCGCGTCCTCAAAGTTGCCCCTGCCCGACGCGCCGCGTAAGTCGGCTTCGGCCAGATCGGCGCGGCGGAAGATGGCGCGTTGAAGGTTGGCGTCGGCAAAGCACGCGCTCTGAAACGAACCGTTGCCCGGCCGCGAGTAATAGAGATCGGCGCTCGTGAAATCCGCCTTGTCGGCGGTCGCGCCTACGAGGTTTGCGCGTTTCAAGTCGGCGCCGCGCAGATTGGCCCCTGACAGATCCGCGCCGCCGAACACCGCCAGGCCGAGGCGGGCGTCTTGCAGATTCACATGGCGCAATGAAGCCTCATCAAGGAACGCGCGTTCGAGATTAGCGCCCGCCAGGTTCGCCTCATCCAACTGCGCTTTCGAGATACGCGCATCGGCAAGGTTCGCGCCCGCCCAATCCACACCGCGCAGATCCGCGCCGGCCAGCCACGCGCCCTCAAGGGTGGCTGGGTCGAGCGCGTTGATGTACGCTTGCTTGTCGGGCAGATGCTTCCAGCAGTGTTTGGCGCCCGTGAGCGCGACGCCTTGGCAGTCCGCTGCTTCACACTCGAGGGGGTGATAATGTGTGGATTCCATTCGATTTCGTCCATTCCGCTTGATGCTTGCAACCATTCAACCCGGCTGGACCGGCCAAGCCTTAAAAGGGCATTATCCGCCAACCCTGGCGCCAAGGGCAAACACAGCGCACTGGGAAGAAATCCAGCCCGCCGGCGTGTTACTGTGCATTCAGCTAATGATCGTTCGTCCCCGCGGCTACCGCGGTTTCACGCAGATACGCTCTTCAGACGACTCGAACGTGCCCAATACGCCAACACACAAACCCAAGGTGTTCGTCGCCATGAGCGGCGGTGTGGATAGCTCCGCCGCCGCCGCGCTCCTTGTGCGGCAAGGTTACGAAGTGGCCGGTATAACCATGCGCATCGCCTCGGCCGAGGCGCCGGAATCTTCCGACAACGTCTGCCCGGCCCTCGACGCGGCCCATGAAGCGCGCCGCGTGGCCGAACGCTTGGGTATCCCGCATTACGCGGTCAACCTTGTCCAGCGCTTCGAGCGCGAGATCGTTGGGGATTTTGTTCGCGAGTACCTTGCCGGGCGCACGCCAAACCCATGCAACCGCTGCAACCAGCGCGTCAAGTTCGGTGCGCTCTTCGACAAAGCCAGGGCCATTGGCGCGGATTACATCGCGACGGGCCACTACGTCCGCAAGGTGGAGCGGAAGGGGCGCGTAGGCCTCCAGCGGGCCGTGCACCGGCCCAAAGATCAGAGTTATGCGTTGGCCGGTCTCAGCCAAGAGCAATTGCGCGGGGCAATGTATCCCCTCGGCGAGCTCACCAAGGACGACGTACGCGCGCTGGCGCGGGAACTCGACCTCGGTACGGCGGATAAGGCGGAGAGCCAGGAGATCTGCTTCATCCCCGGCGACGAT
>PUMX01000115.1 GCA_003552485.1 Candidatus Hydrogenedentota bacterium | reverse complement strand
GGGTGTGGGGGACAAGATCGCCGCACGCGTGTGGAACAGAGTGGAACAAAACGGAATTAGCCGTTGAGCGCCTCGGGCGTGATATTGCTCGCGAAGAGGAAGATAGCCGCCAGAATAAAGCAGATGATGCAAAGGGCGCGTATGAACCCATCCCGGTGTTCGAGGATCCATTCATTGATGATGATGGCCACTTGCGGCAGCACCACACCAACCCCACCCATCACGAACAACGCGGCGCCAATAACCCGGACAGCAATGATAAGATTTGTGAAATGCGCCCGGGCATAGAAGGCCGCCCCAATGATAACCAAGAGAACCGCCAGCACTCGCAGCCGCCGGTTGTTGTTGATCGCGAGCACCGTACTGCGCACCAGCTTCGGAGCCGCCAGCATAAACAGCCCAATTAACGCCGACAAGCCAGCAAACACCCACATCGTATATTGCGCAATGACATGCATTGTCATGGATTACAACCTCGTTGTTGGGGGTTGCCCGTTCCGCATGCAACCCTGTGGACGCATTTGGCGCAGCGTGGCGCGTATTGTAGCCTGAACGCGGCGGAGCGGTAAAGGCCTAGTCACCGGATAGGAGCAAAGGCTTCTTAACGCTTCGCCGTGGAAAGCGAGGAATAGCGTGCAATCGTTTCCTCGTAGAGCTGCTTGAAGGTGTCGTAGTCCTCCTTAGTCAATTCTTGCCGGGTATTTGCGTAGGGATTCGCCGCCATGGGCCGGCTCCATGTACCCACGGGATAGCCCTTTTCCGCAGCGTACTCCTTAAAGAACCGCACCGGGTTCTTGCAGCTGTACACGAGATGATTGACCCAATACTGGGCTTCCATCGCCGCATCGGTTTCGCCTCGGTAATAGTTGTCTTCGACGGCCTGGATGATTTGCGGGTTGAGCGTTGTGCCTTGGCCCAAGACGCCCTTGGCGCCGAGGGCCAGGCCGGCGTAGTAGCCCATTTCCGCGCCAACGATGTAGGCGAAATCCTTGCCTCGCGTGGCCCATATGATGTCGAACATGAAGGCGGCGTCGGCGGTCGAGGCTTTGACGCCATTGAGATTCGGGATGTCCGCCAGCCTGGCGGCAAGATCGGGGGTCAGCTGATACTCGGACGCAGTGTCCGGCGGCTGGTAGATCATCACGGGGATGGACACGGCATCGCACATGGCCTCAAAATACCGAACGCTCACGTCCGCATGCGATTCACCGCCTCGGGGCGGAATCGCTTCCGGCAGCGTGCTCACCACGCCCGCAGCCCCGACGCTCTCCGCGTATTGGCTCAGCTCGACGGCCTCCCGCACAAATTGCTCGGGATCCGGCAGCCGGCTACGGTCGCGGTCCCAGATCCCTGTGGCGTTGACCAGCACCGGCGCTTTACCGTCAAGATGACTGCAGGCGTTTCGGGCGATCTGTTTAACCTCCTCGTAGCTGAACGTGGCCATCTGCCCCATACCTGAGCGCACAAAATAGGCATTGATGGCTCCAGATTCGAGCAGAAAGTCGAGAAATGCGCACTGGCCCGCGTCGTCTAGGGTAAGATCCTCTTTGAAAATGGTAAAAACCGGGGCGATAGGGCCCCGCAATAGCTGCGCGTACTGCATAAGAGAGACTCCTTCTCGAAGAACCAGGGCGACCGCCCCGAGGAATGACATGCGCTATTAAACCACATGGAAAGGCGCTCTTACGAACAACGCTTTACAACCGGCCCGCGCGGGTCCTGCGTGGTATACTTCACAGTGCGATTTCACCCCTTTTGCGGAATGGCGAGCTTGGTTCAGCACGAGCGCGCCGCCTTGACTCGTTTCGCAAAGGCGAGTAGCATGCACTTTTTGTGAGGCAATCGACAAATCCATGCGCCCCAGTTCAAGGAGGCGCTTTCAGAAAGACCGTATCAGAGGATGGCATCGTGGAAATACAATCCTTTACGCTGACGCCGTTTCAGACCAACTGCTATGTGCTTAAGGACGGCGGAGAAGCGCTTATCATCGATCCCGGCGAGCCTTCGCCGTTCATCGTAGAGCACGTTGATGGTTGCCGCGTCGCCGCCATTGTGAACACCCACGGCCACTGTGATCACTGCGCCGGCAACGCGGCGGTCAAGAACGAAACAGACGCGCAATTGCTGTGCCACGAAGCTGATTTGCCGCTCATTCGCGGACTGCAACAGCAGGCGGCGGTATTTGGTTGGGCTTGTGATCCGAGCCCACAGCCAGACGGCTTCCTAAACGAAGGCGACACGCTGACGATCGGCGGCGCCCAGCTTCGCGTGCTATTCGCGCCGGGGCATTCTCCCGGACACATAGCATTGGCCGGCGATGGTTTCGTCATCGGCGGCGATGTCTTGTTTGCGGGCTCGATCGGCCGGACCGATCTGCCCGGCGGCAGCCACGAGCAACTGCTGGAGACTATTCGCGATCGCTTTCTCACCCTCCCTGACGATACGGTGGTGTACCCGGGCCACGGTCCAGCCACCACCATTGGCGAAGAACGCGCATCCAATCCATTCTTGGCGGGCCTATGAACATACTCTATCTGGCCGCAGCAATACTGGCGGCTTCCGGCGGCGGAATCGACGTACACCTCGCTCCGGACCAGCCCATCCCAATTGTGTACGCCGACGAGCCCTTGATCGTCGAGTTTACTTCGGATACGCCTGTCACGTTCGACGCGAAGATTGCGATCACGGGCGGTAATGCGCCCGAATACCGGGCTGTCTTCGAGGACCTTCAGATAAGGGGCAGCGGCCAGTATTGGGCCGCCCTTGATGATTTCCCCAACGATCGCGGGCGGTTCACCGCGGATATTTCCATCCTCACCGAGGACGGCGAGATTAATTCCACGCATGAGTTCTGCCGCGTGGGCCGCCCGTTTGCCGAATCCAGCGCGCCCGTCGGCATGGAAATGCAACGGTTCGATCCAGACCAACTTCAAGCGTTACTGGGACTTCCGTTGC
>PUMX01000560.1 GCA_003552485.1 Candidatus Hydrogenedentota bacterium | reverse complement strand
TTGTTGGCGGATCGAAAAGTCCCCCTTATGAAGCCTGTCCCCGCGAAAGAGGGGAGGGGATTTAGGGGGATGTATCTTGCGGGCGGCATCTGTGCCGGCAAGATGCCGGCGTTACGTAGCGCTGGCGTCTCGCCGGCCAACGCGGGTTCTTGGACCCCGGCAGGGGGGTGTGTTTCCCGTGCGTCCGGACTACCACCCGTTGCCGCCTTTGCGTTAGGGTTAGGGCCATCACGAGGCTTGGCGAGGCGGAGGACACACGTTGCGCACACCGGAACAAGAAACAGCGGTTACACGGACAGGACTGAACCTATGCGTGGACGCGGGCGCGGGGTCGGGAAAAACGCGGGTGCTTGTAGACCGGATCTTGCACTTGCTCGAGCATGAGAATGTCCCGTTGGAGCGCATTGTCGCGATTACGTTCACGGAGAAAGCGGCGGCGGAGATGAAGGCGCGCGTACGGCAAGCCTGCCATGCGCGCGCGCCGCAGGACGATGCGCAAGCCATGACGTTCTGGCGCAACCTCGAGCGGCAGGTCGAGTCGGCGCGCATCTCGACCATCCATTCATTCTGCATGAGCCTGGTGCGCGAGAACGCGTTGATGCTTAACAAGGACCCGGATTTCGCCGTTCTCGACGAGGCGGATAACCATCTGCTGTGCCGCGAGACCATTGAGGCGACGGTGCATGATTTGCTCGAACAGAGCGACCCGCACGCCATGGCTCTCGCGTCCGAATACCGTTCGGGCCGGCTGAACGAGTTGCTCGCCGAACTGATTAGCCAGCGGCCCGCCATGGAGCGCGTGCTTGAGTCCAGCGCTTTTGACGATCCGGCGGCGTTGCGCGCCGAATGGGATGCGGTTATCGAACGGGTGCTCAGCGAACGCTGGCGCGGCGTCATCGCAAGCGAGGCGTTCCGGGCCGCAACGGGCCGGTTGCGCACGCTGGACGGCGCGTGCAGTAAGCCGTCGGACAATCGCGAGGGGTTGCGCGTGGATCTGCTCGCAGCGGTGGAAACAATCGCGCACGCGCAGACGTTCGCTGAAGCGCGCGAGGCGGCGCGAACCATCACAACGCTAAACGCCAAGGGCGGCTCGAAGAAGAACTGGACCTCGGAAGACGCCTTTGCGGCGGTGAAGGAGGTTTTTGACGAAGCGCGCGCATGGGCCAAGTCCATTGCGCCCGAGGAAGCCGCGGAAGATGTGACCGCCCGCTCCGCCGAGTTGACCTGCGCCTTGGCCACGGTTTATCGGCGCGTTCAAGCCGCGTTGCAAGAGGCGAAGGCCAATCGCAACGCCCACGATTTCGACGATCTCATCATGGACGCCGTGGCGTTGTTGCGCGACAACAAGGCGATCCGCCAACGCACCGCGAGGGGCATCCGGCATCTGCTTATCGACGAGTTTCAGGACACGGACGCGCGCCAGCTTGAACTCGCCTATCTCCTCGCGAACGAAGCCGAAGGCCCGGAGCTGTTTTTCGTGGGCGACGCGAAACAGTCCATATACTACTTCCGCGGCGCGGAAGTCGAGGTGTTCCGGCAAGCGCTGAACGAGGCGCAAGAGACCATCCCGCTGGACATTAACTTCCGCACGGTCCCGGATATTATGCAGTGGACCAACGACTTCTTCGCCCGATCCGGATTGCTGGAGGCCGTCGAGCCCGATTACCGTCCCTTGGCGGCGAACCGGCCTGAAGTTAGCCAGCCCGCTGTCGAATATCTCTTGCCGGAGCCCCCGGACGAGGCCAACGCCGAGGAATGCCGGCGCATCGAGGCGGCAACCATCGCGAACTATCTCGGGGAAACCGTGGGCGGACCCGCGCCCGCGGAGGTAGTGGACCCGGAGTCCGGCCAACAGCGCGCCATCAAGTGGCGGGACTGCGCTATGCTGTTCCGATCCATGAGCAACCTGCACCTGTACGAGCAAGCCTTGCGGGAAGCGGGCATTCCCTACACGGTGGTCGCCGGCCGGGGTTTTCACCAGCGCCAGGAGGTGCGCGACCTGCGCAACCTGCTTTCGGTTGTGGCCGATCCCTGGGACGAGACGGCGCTGCTCGCCTTCCTGCGCAGCCCTCTGGCGGGTTTGTCCGACGTGAGCCTTGTGCAAATGGCGGAGGCAGGCGGGTTGGGTGCGGTCTTCCACAGCGACGCGACGCCGTCCGATTTCGCCGAGCCGGAGAACTTACGCAGAGCGCGTAAATTGTTACGCGATTTGCGAAGTGAGGCCGAGCAGCCCATGCACGATTTCGTTGAACGCCTGCTCGATCTCACGGGTTTCGAGGCGATTGCGCTCAGTCATTTTCTGGGCGTGCAGAAGCTCGGCAACATCCGCAAGCTCGTGGATCAGGTCCACGGTTTCGGCGCAACACGGCCCTCGCGGTTGCGCGGCCTGATCCGGTATCTCGATGAGGTGTCGGACGAGATCATCCGGGAAGGCGAAGCGGCGATGCCGGACATCCACGGCAACATGGTTACCTTGATCACGATTCACAAGGCCAAGGGGCTCGAGTTTCCGCTGGTTGTGTTGCCGGACACCGCGCAGAAGCGGCAAGGCGGCCGTGGCTCCACCGCCTCGCTCCACAAAGACTTGGGCATGGCGGTGACCGTCACCGGCGACGACGGCGCGACGGCGCATCCGCTGATGGCGGAGATTATCCGCGACGCCCATAAGGCCAGCGAGGCCGCAGAATCGGCGCGGCTGCTATACGTGGCGATGACGCGCGCCCGAGACCGCCTTGTGCTGGCCGCAGCGCCCAGCGGCCAAAGGGACGAGACCTCGTGGTTCGCGCAGATCAACGACGAATACGCCTTGGCCGACCGGGAGGACGGCGAGGTGATTAGGGGAAACGGCTGGGCCTTGCGCGTACGCCGGTCAGTCGAGGAAGTCGAACTACCGGCCGCCGAGAAGCCGGTTGCCGAGCCGCCAGAACGGGAGGTTCTCGACCGGCGCATGGCCCCGGTCCC
>PUMX01000194.1 GCA_003552485.1 Candidatus Hydrogenedentota bacterium | reverse complement strand
CGCTTCTTCAGCGCTGGGTTCATTGGGATGCCACCCGAGATAGAGCCCCAGATTCGGCTCCATGGTGATCCAAGAATCTGCTGAGATAAACACGCTATCGCTCCATTCGGCGTCCGACTCGCGGAAAGCGATGGCGATCATGGGATACCCCCGCGGATCCTGCAGGAGGCCACGCCAGCGCCTAATGCTCTCGACGCGGACTAAGCTTTCCCCCAGCTCAAATGAGTCTCCTTCCGCAAACTGAATTTCATCGTTCATTGCAGGGCCGCTTACATTGAGATAGCGCGCCGGTTGCGGCTGCTCGAGGATAGAGAAATCGTCCAGATGAACCTCGAACGGAAGCTGGATTACGTCATATTCGCGCTGTTGATCTAACCGCGGCTCGACGGCTTCGGGATTGTCAAAGCGTATAGTGTTGGCTGGAACGGCGCTATACAACTCTACATCACCGGCAAGTAAGGGATCTTCAAAGCGGTGGGAGGAGACGGCGGTGCGTTCATAATGTCCGTGCGCAACGCACAGGT
This sequence comes from Candidatus Hydrogenedentota bacterium, assembly GCA_003552485.1. Classification (GTDB taxonomy): domain Bacteria; phylum Hydrogenedentota; class Hydrogenedentia; order Hydrogenedentales; family SLHB01; genus PUMX01. The sequence continues at coordinate 2,443 of PUMX01000194.1, read as the reverse complement.
CCCCGCGAAACGGCGGACGCTCATCCCAGAGTTTGGATTCGCCCACCCAATAGGCGCCCACGCCCGCCAACGCGCACGCCAACAGCGCGGCGGCTAATGAGAGCCACATGGTTGTATGGTGCATGTGCTTAAGAACTCCACTCATCTAGCTCTGTTTAGGTCAAGGGGACGTCCCGGGCGCCGACGATGCCGAGACCGAACATCATCCACCAAATCAAAGCACGCGTCAGAAGCTAGCAAACCAACGTAGCCCCCTGACAACAATCTGGCCCGCCGTGTGAGCCAATGTTTGTAATGAAGTAATCCACATGATCGCGCCAAGGTTCCAGTGAGACTTTCATTTCCCGCATCAGATTGCCAGGTATTTCCAGGCTTGCTCCATGGGCGGTCTCGCTATGGATGTGGGTGTCCGGCAACTCAAAACGATGGTTAGGGGGGAGGTAATAAACGAAGCGGCCCATGATGCCGGGCCACAAGAACAGGGTCAAAGGTGGGCTCATGCATAAGCGTTGAAAGAGGAAGATTCGCACGCTGGCATGGCGAAATGCAACGGTTTTCAAGCCGATAGCGACTGATTCGGCACAAAGAAAGTCCTCCTACGCGCTGTCCGAATAGCGTGGCCGAAAGCTTGAACGCAGGCCCCTGAAAACATAGTCGCTATCGGCTTGTACGGTGGCGCGCCGCGGAAAAAGTCAAAACCGGAAATGGCGCAAAAGCCCTCTCGGCGCTCTCGTTCAGACGACAGTCGTTGTTTGTTGGACCGTCATTTTTCGGCCCAATACACGAAAGCTGGGGGCAGATTGAGCCATACCATCGAAGTCTCGCCCGTATTGGTAAAACGTTCGCTCAGCTTTTTCCGGAAGCTCTTACCGCCGCGCAGGTAGGGGCTCAGAAGATAGGTGTAGGTGCAGAAACGGCCCCCGGGCCGCAAGCTGTCAAGGACCGCGTCCAACAACCGGTCCTGAAGCTCTTCGCTGAAGCCCGCCCATGGCAGGCCGGAAACAATCCGATCGCACTGTTCTTCGCCGATTTCGCGCAAGTACTTCCGCGTATCTTCGGCGGAACCATGAATCACATTCACGGAGGGGAAGCGTTCCTTCATTGTCTTGGCGAAATCTTCTTGAATTTCGATGGTCAGGAACTTCGCCTCAGCTGGCAAATGATTAAGAATACTCTGGGTTATGACGCCTGTGCCGGGACCGTATTCCACAACTACCCTGCTGTCTTGCAGTTGGGCTGCTTCCACGGTCTTTTCCGCAAGCCTGACTGAACTGGCCGCCACCGCTCCCACATGCACTGGCGCGGCAAGGAACTCCTTGAAGAACTGAATTGCTGACACTGAAACCTCCCTCTTTGCCTCCCACGAACTGTGTTCGGACTCGGACTAACGGTGTCCGTTCGCCTCCGTTCATATACGGGTACGCATGATACTCAAGAGGAGCGCTTGCGGCAAAGTCGCGCCGCCCAGGCAGTCGGCGGCGCGCTGTGCCGGAGCCCGAGTGCGAGCCGCTCATCAGCGCGAAAGCCCGATACCGGCGGCCTCCCACGATAAGCTATCCCGCCCGTTTGCGTGTCAGGGGCTGGCATGACAAAGCCCGTTTCTTTATGATAGAGCCGTTGTATGAAGCGACGGCCCCTCAATGGGCGAAGTCGCCCTAAACGAGCTTTGCGGGCCACATAAGGCGGGCAAGCATCATTCACGGCGCCAGTGGCGTATGGAAAAATGCGGTTTGGAAGCTGAGAAGGAGTTCGGAATATGCGTGTGACACGAAGGCAGTTTCTGGGAAGCAGCGCGGCCATAGCCGCGGGCGCCATGGCGTCGCGCAAAGCATATGCGGCCAACGACCGGATCAATATCGCGCTTATCGGGTGCGGTCACCGCGGCCGGATGGTGGCCGGCGGGCTGATGAGTCATGGAGCGCATCTGAGTTACGCCTGCGACCTTCATCCTGAGCGGCTCGAACAAACAGAAGCTTTTCTTTCGCAAGAGCAGGAAGCGGAATTCAAGCTCGTCAAAGACATGGACGAAGTGCTCGCTGACGACGACGTCGATGCCGTGGTCATCGCCACGCCCGACCACTGGCATGCCCTGCCCGCCGTGCGCGCGTGCCAGGCGGGCAAGGACGTGTATGTCGAGAAGATTCACTCGCACAACATCTTCGAGAGCCAAAAGATGGTTGAGGCGGCGGCGAAATATGATCGCGTGGTGCAAGTAGGCACGCAGAACCGAAGCGCCCCGTATCTTTTCGAAGCGCGTAAACGTATTGAGGATGGCGCGCTGGGCGACATTCCGTTGATCAAAGTTTTCAATCTCCTTCCGGGCGGCCCATTTCATTTAGGCGAAACCGGCGAGCGTCCCGAGGGTTTCGATTGGAATACATACGTCGGCCGCACTCCCCACGAGTGGCCCTATCACGAGCGGATTTTTCGCGGTGGCTGGATG
>PUMX01000152.1 GCA_003552485.1 Candidatus Hydrogenedentota bacterium | reverse complement strand
GGGAACCAGCTTGCCCGGATCTTCCTCGAACTGCATGTAGCGGGTCTTGCTGCCGCGCTGCATGGCCTTGACCGACCCCATGCCGCGGTGCACCTTGTAGGTCCGGCCTTCGTAAAGGACCGTTTCCCCGGGGCTTTCCTCGGTCCCCGCGAACAGGCTGCCAATCATGACGCTCTCCGCCCCCGCGGCCAAGGCTTTTATGATGTCTCCGGAATACCGGATGCCGCCGTCGCTTATGATGGGAACACCGTGTTCGGCGGCTACGGCGCCCGCTTCGAAGATGGCCGTGAGCTGGGGCATGCCCGCGCCCGCCACGACGCGCGTCGTACAAATGGAGCCAGGGCCCACCCCTACTTTCACCCCGTCGACCCCCGCTTCGATGAGGTCGCGCGCGCCATGTCCCGTGACCACGTTGCCGGCGACGAGATCCGTGTCCGGGAACCGTTCCTTAACTTTGCGAACGGTGTCGAGCACCAGGCCGGTATGGCCATGCGCCGTGTCCACCACGAGCAGATCCACATGGGCCTCGACAAGCCCCTGCGCGCGATCCAGCTCCTCGTCTCCCACGCCGATAGCGCCCGCCACGCGCAAGCGGCCCATCTCGTCCTTGCAGCTATGGGGAAAGTCCCGCGCCTTGGCGATGTCCTTGATGGTGATGAGTCCCCGCAAAATGCCGTTGTCGTCCACGATGGGCAACTTCTCGATACGGTGCTGATGAAGCAGTTCCTTCGCGCGCTCCCGCGTCGTCCCCGGGGGGATGGTGACCAGGTTGTCCTTCGTCATCACCGTGTGGATGGCCACGGAATAATCGTCGAGAAAGCGCAAGTCGCGGTTAGTAAGGATCCCCACCAACTTACCCGTCTCATCCGTAATGGGCACGCCGGACACGCGGTAGCGCGCCATGAGATCTTCCGCCTCTTGCACACTGTTGTAGGGGCGCAAGGTAATGGGGTGGGTGATGATGCCGGCTTGCGAGCGCTTAACCTTGTCTACTTCCGCAGCTTGTTCGTCAATGGACAAGTTCTTGTGGATCACTCCCAAGCCGCCCTCCTGGGCGATGGCGATCGCCAGGCGCCCTTCGGTGACGGTATCCATCGCGGCGCTCACGAGGGGTATATTGATGGTAATCCGGCGGCTCACTCGCGTGGAAAGATCCACGTCGCGCGGCATGATGTCGGAACGTTCGGGCCGCAAAAGGACGTCGTCAAAAGAGAGTCCTTCCATGAAGCGGTCGTCGGGATAACGCATGATGCCTCCAAATACAGGCGGGATGGGCCATGATGCCCGGAAGGCGAAGCCGAAAACGGTATTGTAGCTGCGGTGGCCCTTTGAGTCAAATCAGCGCACGCCGCTTGTACGCGGTTGGATCAGCCTGATTGAAGGGGTACGTGTTTGTGTGATACTATACCTTATGTGCAGAGGGGAGTGATCTGTCTTGACTATGCCGGATTTCAGGCGAATCCGGGCGTTTTGTGTTGGAATATTAGGCGGTGCTAGAGTATGTTCGAATCGCTCAGTAAACGGCTTGAAGGCGCCTTCAAGAATCTTCGCGGTCAAGGTAAGCTGACCGAGAAGAACATGAAGGAGGGACTGCAAGAGATCCGCAAGGCCCTCCTAGAGGCGGACGTCAATTATCGCGTCGTCAAGGACTTCATCAACGAGGTCCAGAAAAAGGCCGAAGGCCAAGAGGTTCTCAAGAGCGTTCAACCGGGTCAACAAATCGTCAAGATCGTCCACGACGAGCTTGTCGAACTCATGGGCGGGGAAAATGCTCCGCTTCAAATCGCGGAGAAGCCGCCCACGCAGATCATGCTTGTTGGCCTCCAGGGCCAGGGCAAGACCACCACGGCCGGTAAATTGGCCGTGCATCTCAAGAAGCAGGGGTACAAGCCCTTGCTGGTGGGGGCGGACGTATACCGCCCGGCGGCCATCCGCCAGTTGGAGATTGTGGCGGAAAAGGCCGAGGCGCAGTTCTTCAGCCTTGGTGAACAAGCCGACCCCGTGGACTGCGCCCTGATGGCCCGTGGCGAGGCCCAAGTGCGCGGTTGCGACGTGATTATACTGGACACAGCGGGACGGCTTCACGTCGACGAAGAGATGATGGGCGAGGTTCGCCGTATCCAGCGATCTATCAAGCCTCAAGAGATCCTCTTCGTCGCCAACGCCATGACCGGTCAGGACGCGGTCAACTCGGCCAAGCAGTTCCATGACGCCGTGCCGCTCACCGGCGTGGTGCTCACTCAGATGGACGGCGACGCGCGCGGCGGCGCCGCGTTGAGTCTGATCAAGGTCACCGGCTGTCCCATTAAGTTTATTGGGACAGGGGAGAAGCTTGACGCGCTTGAGGCGTTCCATCCCAAGCGCATGGCCGACCAGATTCTGGGCATGGGCGACGTGGTCTCGCTCGTGGAAAAAGCCCAGGAGGTGGTCGATCAAGAGCAGGCCCTCAAGTTCCAGGAGAAAGCCCGCAAGGCGAGTTGGGATCTCGACGACTTCCTGCAACAGATGCAGCAAGTCAAGAAGATGGGCTCTTTCAGCGATCTGATGAAGAAGATTCCCGGCATGAGCAAGATGATGGACCAGGGAATGGACTTCGACGAAGATCAGATGAAATACACCGAAGCCATCATCTACTCGATGACGCCTAAAGAACGGCATAACCCCAAAATTATCAATGGCAGCCGGCGGCGCCGGATCGCCATGGGCAGTGGGACCTCCGTCCAAGCAGTAAACCGCCTTCTGAAGGACTTCGAGCAGAGCAAGAAGATGATGAAACAAATGATGAAGAGTTCTAAGAAGAAAAAAGGCAAGGGCAAGGGCGCATCCATGCGCATGCCCTAATTAGGCAAAGGGAGATACGTTTTTCATGGCGACAGTAATCCGGTTGCGGCGCGGTGGCCGCACGCATGCTGCATACTACCGAATCGTGGTGGCCGATAGCCGCAAGCGGCCTCGAGGGCCGGTCAT
>PUMX01000084.1 GCA_003552485.1 Candidatus Hydrogenedentota bacterium | reverse complement strand
TAGCACCGCCCGCCCGGCGGCGGGGGAAGCGCCGCCGGGCCACACAACACCAACACCACACCACCAAGGAGACCACATTATGTTGTGGAGTTTTACGCTTGACGGACCCGCACGGCCCCAGCAACGGCACCGCTCATCTTGGCAACTGCGCAAAGGCGCCGCGCCGGACCGGCCCCTGGTATCCAACGGACAGATACGGCAATTCCTGCAACAGAACATATTCGTGACGCAATACTACCCCAAGGAATCCACCGAGGACCGCAAAGCGCTACAACAGTACATACTCGTAGCGGCCAAGAAAGCGAAAATCCCCACACCTATCGAAGGCCCTGTAGGACTACACATCGTCCTGCACCGCGCACAGCCCAAAAAACCCGCCACCGACTACCCCCGAGGAGACGTGGACAATTTCACCAAAGTCATCCTCGACGCGTTGCAAGGCGAAACCAAAAACAACCCGTTCATCTTGCGCGATGATTCGCAAGTAACATCCCTCACCGTCACGAAACAATGGGCCGCGCCGGATATGGGCAACTGGACCCAGATCCTGCTCGTCACGCCACCGGAACTGGATCAATTCAACCGCTACCATCTGCGCATGCCCAAAGACCTGAACACCATCACACTGCACACGCAGCCACAACTCTCGCTTGATGTATGAACAGTATCGACTACGCGCCCGAAAAGGCAGTACTCGGCGCCGTACTGCTCGACCCGCGCTCTATATTCGCGTTGCGCCCACTGTTGACCCCAGAGGACTTCAGTGACCACCAATTAGCCCAGCTATACCAGCTGCTGCTGGACATGCACGAAGCCGGCCACCCTATCGACCTCGCCACGGTGGTCGGACGCACCATGAAAGAACCCGGCAAGTACCCGGCGGCCGATGAACTCGCCGCGCTCACGGACGCCGCCTCATCTTCGGCCATGGCCGAGGCGTATGCGCGCACCGTCGCGCAACTCGCCGCCACACGCCGCCTCGACGGCACCCTTGCCCGCATGCGTAAGGAACTCCAACGCTATGACGACCCCAGCGCGTTTGTGCGCGATCTCAGTAGCGCGCTGCACAACGCCACGCATCAACGGAGCCTCGACACGACCGCGTCACTGGCGACCGCGCTCCATGCGTATGAGGAACAATTCCACACCTCATGGAAGGAAAAACGCGGTCACGGCACGCGCCTTGGCATCGACGCCGGACGGGACAAGCTACTGTTTAACGGGCTCCATCCCGAGACGCTGTGTGTCATCGGCGCGCGGCCCAGCCACGGCAAGACCGCCATGGGCTTGTCTATCGCGCACCAGTGGGCCAGCCAAGGGCGTGGCGTCTTCATCGGCTCGACCGAATCGCCCGTGAACGCGCTCACCGGACGGCTCAACCAAATCGCCGTGCCCGAGGCCCAATACGCCGACGCCTATCACAACCCGCAGGCCCGGCGGCAACTCTTGTCTCTGGCGTGGGGCGACATGCGGCGGCTGCCCATCTGGATGCACTTCTCGCGCGAAGGCAAAACCATCGAGAACATGACGTGGATCGTGCAAAACCACATCCATCAACACCCGGAAACCGAACTCGTCATCTTCGATTTCCTGCAAAACTTCCGCACCAGCGTGAAAGGGTTGCACCAAGATAAGGTCGCGCAAATCAACATCATCCTCGAACGCATCAAGGATCTACAACACGCCATTAAACGGCCAATCATCCTGTTTTCGCAACTGAACCGGACCGACTTCGATGATGAAAAGGGGCCAATGGAATGGCATTTCAAAGGCAGCGGCGGTATCGAACAGGACGCGGACATTCTGATCGCGCTGTATGTCAGGAAGCAGGATCAACACCTGGTAGCGCGCGAAGTGCCGCTCATGGCGAAGGTGTTGAAACAAAGGGACGGACCCACGGGCATCGCATGGCTGCGCTTTGTGAAAGCGCAAACCAAAGTAACGGGTGAACAGCCCGTCGCTGCGCCGAGCCAAAGCTCGCTTGCTACGTTTCAGGGGAAAAGCCCGTGGGCCGAAAAGGAGGAGGAGGAACTGTTCTAGAAACCCAACGCGGCCCGGCTCCACACCACAGAAGCCGGGCCGCTAGAGGAACACCAACAAAACCATTATACCACGCGCCTGCGCTTCGGGCAAATCCACAAGTGCTCCACACGCACCTGCGCGGCCAACTCGCGCCGCATCCCATCGCGCATCGGCAACATCTTCACCGCGCGCTTCAATTCCTCGCGCTTGTCTTGAAGCCCTTGGCGCGGGACAACCTCATCCCCATGCTCGCCCCATGACTCCACCGCGCCGTCCAAATGCGCCGCCGCCAGATGCACGCGATCCCAAGCGCGCTTGGCCTTGCGCGCCAAACACAACAACTCGTCTGTGCTCAGATCGGAAAGGTCCAAGTCGCGGCGCCCGCTACTCATACGTCTTGTTTTCCACGTAGCATTTCGTGCCCGCGGCCAGCCCGAACTTACCCTGACCGTCGACCTTCGCCTGGCCGCCCTCGCGCCGGCCAATAAATTTCAGCGTCGGCCCGGACTGGTCCCAGAACGAGTAATACTCGATATCTGTGTCCGGCGTAAGGCCATCCCACTTCACGTCCGCGTCCGTGGCCCGAACTGTCACGCCGTTGCTTGTCGCGGCCGCGTTAATCGTCGCGGACTTCAAATCGCCCACCTGATTGTTCGCCCCGCTGGACCCCGGATCGCCGCTGTGAATACGGACGGAATCCATGGTGTGCGCGTCCAAACTCGCTTCGCGCACCGCTTCCGTGAACCCTAAATAAGCGCTCATCGTGTTACTCCTGTAGGTTGAGCACCGCCGTGCCCGTTATCTCGAACTCAATCACCAACTGACCCGGCTCGGGAACAATCGCAACCGTGTCCTCGTTTACCACGTCCGTAATCGGCACTTCTTCGCCGCCGCGCGTCACGGTGTAGTCAACCACGGTGACGCCAATCCGCTCCCCGCCCGTGCT
>PUMX01000317.1 GCA_003552485.1 Candidatus Hydrogenedentota bacterium | reverse complement strand
GGAGGGTTGTTTCGGCTGGCCGCCGCCGCTCGTCGGCTGGCCGCCTTGTTTGGGACCTTCGGCGGACAGCGGAGCGTTGCACTGCGCGCAGTGTGTTTGCCCGGCCGGATTGCTGGTTCCGCACTTGGGGCACTGGAGTTCGGTCATCCGCTTGAGGGTATCCTTATGCCGCGAGAACGGTTTAGAGTGTCCTGCGTTACGCAGGTGAAGAATCCATGACGAAATCCGCTCATGCTCTCACCATTGTACCTAATGAGGGCTGGAAGCCGGTAAATGGCGCGCCGATTTCAATATTCCCGCCGATTTTTGGTATAGTTGCAGTCTGCCACAAAGCGGCGGCGCCAACCGTATCCCGCGATGGTGGAGAATGTCCTCTTTGGAAAGGGAATCACGAGGAATTTTGTTCCTTGGAGCAGCGTCCTTCCCGCGCGAGTGGGGATTGACGGCGGCTTACCCGCACTTAGCAAAGCCCCAAGCTTAGACGTGATGGCAGGGGGGGCATCATGGTTGACGGCCAACGCGAAGCAGGCTGGAGACGGCCTAGGCAAGACACACCGAACCCGCGCTACCCAGCGGCATAAGGGGTAGCGAAATACTAACGTAGCAGTGTGAAGCGAGGAGTGTTCCTTGGGTTTAGAGAACATCAATTGGGCAATGATCGTGGTCCAGTACGCGGTGCTGCTGTTTTCGTTGTGCGTTCACGAGACAGCCCACGCGTGGATGGCCGAACGCTGTGGGGATCCCTCGGCCCGGTTGTTAGGCCGTATTACCCTTAATCCCATGGCCCATGCGGATCCCGTTGGAACAGTGGTGATGCCGCTGATCATGATGGTGTTTGGTTTTCCGTTTCTTTTTGGCTGGGCCAAGCCTGTGCCGTTTAATCCGGTCAATTTGAACAATGTCCGGCGCGATCCCGTTTGGATCGCTATTGCGGGCCCCGCTTCGAACGTGGTCATCGCCGTCGCGACGGCCGTGCTGTTGAAAGTTGTTGTAGTGATTAGCGGGGGATTCGAAGCTCAGGGAGGCCCCCTCCCCGATCCTGTGGCCATGGTGGCGGCCTATCTGATCCTTATCAACCTGGTGCTGTTCACGTTTAATCTGATTCCGGTGCCTCCCTTGGATGGGCATTATGTGCTTGGGTACTTGCTGCCGCCTAAGGGAGAGGAAATGCTGCAACAGATTGGCCCCATGGGTATTCTGATCGCCGTTCTGTTGGCGCGTCCCGTGTTGGGTACGCTAGTGCCGGTTTTCCTGATGCCCTTCATGGTGTTTCTTCCGGAACTCAGCATCGGCTTGCAATTGATGTAGGGGGACCGGATAAACGGCAGCACGGCGGCCTCCCCGTGTACCGCAACCACAGTATGAGCCAAAACTTCATCTGAAACTTTGCCTACCTCTGTTACTCCCATGGATTGTAAGAGGCTAAGGAGCGAACCATGGATTTGCCAAAGAAATACGACGCGCATCAACTAGAAGACAAGTGGAGCAATCACTGGGTCGAGTCGGGCATTAACGCTTGGGACCCGGATCGCCCCCGTGAAGAGACCTTCGTGGTGGACACGCCGCCGCCGACCGTGAGCGGCTCCCTTCACGTGGGCCACATTTTCAGTTATTCCCATCAAGATTTCATCGTACGCTTTCAACGCATGCGGGGGAAGAACATCTTTTTCCCCATCGGCTGGGACGACAACGGCCTGCCCACCGAGCGCCGCGTGCAAAATCTATACAACGTCCGGTGTGAACCTCATCTCCATTACGACCCGGAGTATAAGGGTGAGCGGAATAGAAAAGGCAAGCCCGAGGCCATCAGCCGCAAGAACTTCATCGAACTCTGCCACGAGGTCACGAAGGAGGACGAGGAAGTGTTTCGCCGGTTGTGGACGCGCCTCGGCATGTCCTACGACTGGGACCTCGAATACGCCACCATTGATGACCATTGCCGTAAGACGTCGCAGTACAGCTTCATCGAACTCATCAAGCAGGGCGAGATTTATCAGGACGAGCGGCCCGTCATGTGGGACGTGGACTTTCAAACCGCCATCGCCCAGGCCGAGGTGGCGGACAAGGAGCGGGATAGCGCGTTCCACTACCTGCGCTTCGCGATCGAGGGCGGGGACGAATACGTTGTCATCGCCACCACGCGGCCGGAGCTTTTGCCCGCCTGCGTGGCGGTGCTCGTGCATCCGGAGGACGAGCGCTACAAGCATCTCGTGGGCAAGAACGCCCTGACGCCGCTCTTCCAGACGCCCGTGCCCATCATGGCGGATCCCAAGGCCGATCCGGAAAAGGGCACAGGCGTTGTGATGGTGTGTACCTTCGGCGACCAAACCGACATTGAGTGGTGGGAAGCGTTTGATTTGCCCACCCGCCAAGTTGTGGGTAAGGACGGCCGGTTGCTGCCGGTAACCTTTGGCGAACCTGGCTGGGAAAGCCGGGACGTTGCGCAAGCCAACCAAGTCTATGGCGAAATTCAGGGGCTGTCCGTGCCTCAGGCGCGGAAGCGGCTGGTTGAGATTTTTGAGGAGACTGGCGGCGTCATCGACCGGCCTTCGGAGCAGATGACCCAAATGGTGCGGGTCTTTGAAAAAGGCGACCAGCCCCTTGAACTCATCCCCGCCCGCCAATGGTTCGCCAAAATCATGGACAAGAAGGAAGCGTTGCTCGAACAGGGGCGCAAGATCGCGTGGCACCCGCCCCATATGCAACTACGGTACGAGCATTGGGTGGAAGGCCTCAACCAAGACTGGTGCATGAGCCGGCAACGCTTCTTCGGCGTCCCCATCCCGGTGTGGTACCACATCGGGGACGACGGCCGGGTGGACTATGATGCGCGCATCCTGCCCACGCCGGAACAGCTTCCCGTGGATCCGCTGGATGACGCGCCCGTGGGCTTTACCGAGGAGCAGCGCGATCAGCCCGGCGGCTTCACCGGCGATCCCGACGTGATGGACACGTGGGCCACGAGTTCGCTGTC
>PUMX01000373.1 GCA_003552485.1 Candidatus Hydrogenedentota bacterium | reverse complement strand
GCCGACACCGATCTTGACGTACGTCAGTACGCCCGCGCCCGGTTTACGGCTGTAAGTTGTTGATCTCACGCACACTGGCTCCTCTCGCGACGAAGTTCATGAATTAATCAGGCTAGACAGATGAGTGAAAAAACATGATATACCTCCGTGAATTCGGCTTCATTGCCGTTCAGGTAAGATATATCAAGAACAGGTATTATGTTGTGTAAAATCTGAAATTATACTGTATTCAAGTACAAAAACCGCTGTGTTCGCAACATAACACGGAACGCAACATAACTGGACAAGGTTTAAACCAACACGAATTCGGAACATCAACCCTTTTAGCAGAGGGTCTAGCTTGTCCGCTTCAGGCGGGAAACCAAAGCATTGGTCATGCTCCTCATGTCAATGCTTACTGGTTAAATATTCAGTTCTTTTCTGATGTCACCAAGTGATGACGATGACGCTCTTTCTTCTTGGGCTTTAGCCGAACGCAGATCTCTTAAATCTTCGTAAGCCGACAGTTCCTCCGTAAGCCGTTCAAATTCCTCAAATGGCAGCACGGCGAATTCTTTTTTTCCTTCCTTTTCCAAAATCCGGGGATGCAATTTAATCATTATATTCACCTCTTGCGGTATGCTTCTCGACGATGCAGTATGCGATAGACCATCACACGATTCTCGTTCTCCACTTCAAACAGGACGCGATACGCCCCAACTCTGAGCCGATATTCCAGCGTAAAGTTAGTGAGCTTTTTCACATCTCCGGATAAATCCTCGGCTAAAAGTTCAAGCGCATCCGCAATCCTTCCGGCATTCTGCCCGGAGAAACGTTTCAAATCTTTCACAGCTCTTGGCTTCAATTGGACATCGTACTTCATATCTTGAGAAGGAAAAGGGATGGGAAATTGCTTTTTCTAATGAAAGGTAAAGTGTAATTCGGCAATGTGGAAATGCCAAGCGGGGATCTGATTTTTGGTAATTTTTGCGGAATTCGATGGTTCTTCCCGTCCCGGCGGGGGCGTCTGATCCCCCGCCGGGACGGGACGGACAAATCCCTCGCGATAGCCGCGAAAAGGGTATGAAACAGCCGAATCAGGGCGTGGAGATGCGTTGGCGCTCTGAAGATTTGAAAGCGCCATGAGAAACTCTTCTTCGTCTTCGTTAACAGAGATGATGCGCTCCAGGCTGAACGGGCAGCGCGCCATATACGCCGCGACATGCGAATTACGCGAAAATCAATTGCCAATGGGGTGGGAGGAAAAGAAGCTGGGCGACTTGTTCACTGAACGTAAGGTATGGTATGGTATGGTTAGTGATACTTTAAACCTTAAATATCATAATTTCGCAGACATCAGGGTCATTATTCCAGAAAAAATCGAGCAACGCGCCATCGCCGAAGTATTGCAAACTGCCGACAATGAAATTAAAGTACTCAGTGAAAAACTCGCCGCGCTCGAAAAACAGAAAAAAGGCCTGATGCAGAAATTATTGACGGGGGAAGTAAGGGTGAAAGCGTGAATGGGTTAAACGTAGAAAAGAAGGAACATAGATAAAATGAATTTTATCGTACCAGAGACAAAAGAAGTAAGCAAATTTCTGCCTGATTATACTGATGTACAGTATCATGGCAAAGGGGGTTTCAAAGCGGTATACACAGGAATCAACAGCAAGAATATAAAAGAAGCTATCAAGGGAATTTATATTCCTAAAATATCAGACGGCTTTTGATGACTATCGAGCCATTGTTCGTGATGTAAGCAATGGACTTCCTTCCGATTCCCCATATTTCAGAAACGATGAGGTTTGTAGAAGAGACGAATGTTTACAGTCCTGGAATGCATTGAGTGCCTTAGCAACAGAGTTCAGCACGGGAGATGTTGAGGACGATATAAAACGTTTTCAGATACACGCTGAACACGCTAAAGAACTTTGGAGCAGAATTGCCGGCAGTGGGTTGACTGGAGGAATAGAAGCCCAAATGGAAAAGCTGAAATCACGACAATATTCCTTTTAATACAATTAGCTTTAGCAAACAAATGATTCAGCAGGATCTCGGGTAAACACTTTACAAGTCGCAGATCGCCATTTAACTTATTCTGATTAACTATAATTCACATTGACCCAAATCACAAATAGTTGTTGCAAAAAATAGCGATCAGGTCATTAGCTTTACTCGGATTAAGCACAACCAACATAAGTCTCGTGTAAAACCAAAACCATATCTGCCGGGAATGGTAAGCAAACCAGGCAACAAAAAAAGGAGTTTATTCAAATGCCATACACTTATACAAACCGAAAAGATAAACAATATTATCTGCGTCGGGTAGAGGGCAAGCGCGGGGTAAGATACGTCTGTTCTCAGAAGGAAACTGAGGATGCACTGGACTCAGTTCCGGAAGGGTTCGAGGTTGTGGAAACCCCGAACGGTCAGGTGGTCTGCCGACGCGAGCTGCAAAGTCTGATCACTGAAGATGAGCTGCGAAAAGTCGAGAAACTTGTGGCTAAGTATTGTAAAAAGAAAGATGTAAAGGTTGAGCGCAAAAAGGAAGAACTGATTCTGCATGAAGCGCCTGAATCCGATCTGCCTGATTTTAATAAACTTGGCTTCATGCCGGGGGCCGCTGATGCATTGCAGAATTTTCTTCATGCCAACCGGCGTTATGAAGCGATGCTGAAATTCACTCTGGACAATCCGGAATCGCGTCTTTTCAGCATTGAACGAATGACCTGGTCTGGCGATGGGGGCTGGATGTATCTGGCCAGCGGCAAACTTGAAAAGCTGGTAAAAAAATACGCCCGGCACATCGGTCAGGATTCTTTCTTTGAGCTTGTATGAGACTACAGGTTTCAGGTTTCAGTGTTCAGGTTTCAGGTGTTTCACTGAATCCAGAAATCTGATACCAGACACCACGCCGCGGGTCTCTCCCTCGGGGTATCCGGGCGACAGTACAACGGGCATCCCTGCCCGTAAAGAGCCCGTCGGTCGGGCTT
>PUMX01000320.1 GCA_003552485.1 Candidatus Hydrogenedentota bacterium | reverse complement strand
TCAAAGGGGGATTTGGTAAGCGGTATCGCCGCAATGCCGGCGAGACATCGGCGGTACGAGAAAGTCGCCCTTCTGCAGGGGATTCAGGGGGATGTCTCTGCCGGTGCAGTCTTGCGCTATCTCCACCGATTAACGGCTTACCCGGCGATTAGGGACTCCCTGGCTGCTTCTTTTGATGCCGGCGGCCGCGGAATGTACACTACCCCCGCCGGCGCTGTTAAGCTGCGGGCTGACCGGCCGCCGCGCTGCTGAAAAGCCGGTTCGATTCATCGGGGTGAAAGGAACGAGCGGGGCAATGCCCACCTTAAAGGCCGTCATCCGCTATGACGGAACCGGATTCGCCGGCTGGCAGGTGCAGCCGGGACAGCGCACCGTGCAAGGGGACGTCGAGGAAGCGTTAGGCCGCATCGCCGGCGCGCCCATACGCATCCATGGCGCTGGCCGCACCGATGCCGGGGTGCACGCGCTCGCGCAAGTGTTCTCCTTCGAATGGCCCGCCGGCGAGGCCTACGACGGCTTGCCGCGCTCCTTGAGCAAGATGCTCGGCCCCGAGATTCGCGTGGACTCCGTCGAGGAAGCGTCCACCGGCTTCAACGCGCGCACGTGGGCCGTGGGCAAGTGGTACGCCTACGCGCTTTATCCCGCCCCGCATCCCGATCCTTTCCTTCACCGCTATGCGTGGCGGATTAGTCCGTCAGTCGATCTGGATAAGCTCCGGCAATTGCTGAAGTCCATCGAGGGCCGCCACGATTTCGCGGGGTTTCAAGGCAGTAAGTCGTCTGTCGTTTCGACGGTGCGCACGATCCACGAAGCCACGCTGCGCGAGGGCGCGGTGATTGGACCATGCGATGTGGGCCATGCGTATCACATCCGGTTCCACGGCGACGGTTTTCTGTACAAGATGGTCCGGAATCTGACGGGCATGCTTGTCGAGATCGCGCGCGGCCAACTCCCGGAAGATGCATTAGAGGAGCGCTTCGCTTCGCCGGCTCCGTATCACGGATACACGGCGCCCGGCTGTGGTCTAACGCTTCTTGGCGTGGATTATCCCGGGGCCGGGGGGCACGAGACCTAGCCGGGTGGCGGCTAGCATCAGCGCGCCGCGTTTTCGTTCGCGCTGACGCTCAGCGCAGGCCGAGCACGTCTTGCATATCGTAGAGGCCCGGCGAGGCCGTCGTCACGAAGCGGGCCGCGCGCAAGGCGCCGCGCGCGAAGTTGTCGCGATTATGCGCCTTATGCGTCAGTTCGACGCGCTCGCCTTGGCCGACGAAACTCACGGTGTGTTCGCCCACCACGTCGCCGCCGCGCAACGCGTGCATGCCGATTTGCCGTTCCGGCCGTTCGCCAACAAAGCCCTGGCGGCCGTGGACCACGTCCCGCGCGTAATCCAGGCCCAGGCCTTCGGCGGCGCATTCGCCCAAGCGTTCAGCGGTGCCGCTGGGGCTGTCTTTCTTCTGGTTGTGATGGATCTCGGTGATCTCGACGTTGTATTCGAGGCCGAGCAGACTTGCCGCTTCGCGGGTGAGCTTGAACAAGAGATTGACGCCCGCGCTCATGTTCGGCGCGTAAACGATGGGCTGTTCTGTGGCGAGTTCAACGAGTTCGTTCCGCTGCGCCTCGTTGAGACCAGTTGTGCCGATGACCGCGGGCTTGCCCGCCGCAACCGCTGCGCGCACGTTGGGCAGGCACGCGCCGGCAAGGGTGAAGTCAATGAGGACGTCGGCGCTGGCGACAGCCTCGGCGGCGTCAGCCGCGAGCGTAAGTTGCTTTGCCCCGGCCGCCAGCGTAAGCGCCGCGCCCGCGCGCTCGGGCAGATCGAAAGCGCTTGCGGGCTCG
The DNA here is from genome assembly GCA_003552485.1 of Candidatus Hydrogenedentota bacterium. Classification (GTDB taxonomy): domain Bacteria; phylum Hydrogenedentota; class Hydrogenedentia; order Hydrogenedentales; family SLHB01; genus PUMX01. The sequence continues at coordinate 1,145 of PUMX01000320.1, read as the reverse complement.
AATGCGTCGGAGGCGGCGGCAAGTTCAAGAATCCGCGTTCCCATGCGGCCGAACGCGCCGGCCATGCAAATGCGTATCATGGTGTGGTAACAGGCCTCCCTCGGATTGGTTCGCCTGACCTCGTGGCCGGGCCGGACAAATCAGACCAGCCCCAACCGCTCGGTGATGGGCGCCAGCTTCTCATATTTCTCATCCGATAACGAAATCAACGGCATGCGCACCACATTCTCCATGAGGCCCATGCGTGACAGCACCGCCTTCAGTGGGATCGGATTGGTCTCGATAAAAAGGCCCTTGAACAATGGCAGCAATTCGTAATGGAGATTGCGCGCCAGCGTCATTCTGCCCTTGAGACAGGCCGAAACGAGATCGGCCACCTTCTTCGGGGCCGCATTCGCCGCCACGGAGATGACCCCCTGACCGCCCAGCGCCATCATGGGCAGCGTCAGATGATCATCGCCGCTAAGCACCGTGATGTCACACAGGCTCATGAACTGCGCGGCCTGATCCACGCCGCCGGAGGATTCCTTGATCGCTGCGATGTTCTCGACCTTCGCCAATTCCGCCACCGTCTCGGGAAGCATGTTGGTGCCCGTGCGCCCCGGTACGTTGTAGAGCACGATTGGAATCTTGGTCTGCTCGGCGATGGTCTTGTAATGAGCGATCTGGCCCGCGGGCGTCGGCTTATTGTAGTAAGGCGTGATCAGCAGCGCCCCATCGGCCCCGGCCTCCTGCGCGAACTGCGTCAACCGCAACGCCTCGCCGGTGTTGTTCGAACCCGTGCCCGCGATGACGGGCGCCTTGCCCGCGGCCCGTTCGACCGCGAACTTGATGCACTCCTCCTGCTCCTCATGCGAAAGCGTCGCCGCCTCGCCGGTGCAACCACAGGCCACCAGGCCGTTGGTTCCCTGTTCGATCTGAAAATCGATAAGCCGCCCGTAGGCGTCGAAGTCAATATCAAAGTTAGACTTGAATGGCGTCGCCAGCGCGACAAAAGAACCGCGGAACATGGAAAACACTCCCTTGCTTGATTCGTGAAGTATGCGGCCGGTGGGCTGGCGCTGTATCTAGGGAATAGTACGCAGCCGCGCCGGCAAGTGGGCAATGGGCCGCCACAATGCCGACGCATTGTAACGGAATGCGCC
>PUMX01000501.1 GCA_003552485.1 Candidatus Hydrogenedentota bacterium | reverse complement strand
CTGGAGCAATTGCCCCTCGTCGTCAATATGCACGCCTTCAGTGGGCGCTTCCCGGGCCTTGGTCCAGGCTTCGATGATGGTGGTCTCGCCGCTTCGAGGACTCTCGACGAATAGCTCCGTCATCTCGATCCGATGCGCCTGTAATCCATGGGCGGGCAGCCGATGGGCTATGAGCAGCGGCGAATCATTGCGGGTGTGTACGGCTTGCCAACTCTCGATGCCGTACACAACGCCAAGATTATCGGAATCGAAACGCTGCGGCTCGACGGCCGCCGTCGAGCGATAGCGGTAGGATTCGCACAAGTACACGCCTTTCTGGGGCGGCAACGGCCACAGCGCAACGGGCCGCGCTTGAACCGGCCGCGGTTCCTCGACCTCCATACGCAGTAGCCCGGAGGTGAAACCGGTCTTGAGATACCGCAAGTTCGCCTCGCCCGGCGCGTACCGGACCCGGTATTCGCCCAGCGCGTTGGTAACGTCCTGGTAACCCGTCTCCTCGACTTCGACCACGACGCCAGGCAGGGGTTCGCCGCGCACGTCAGTCACGGCGCCGTCGATAACGGCTCCGCCACAGCCCCCCAATACAAACACCGCCACCGCCAGTAGCCCTAAAACAATGCAACTGCTCTTAGGATAAAGTGGCCATAAATTCCGCACTGATTCTCGCACTCTCCAATGAATCCTCGGGACAAATGTCCTGTTCAACGATGTACCATTGCACCCCCGCCCTTTTGCAGGCGTCCACCATAGCGGGCCAATCCATGATTCCACGCCCAACTTCCGTGAAGGTGTGCGGCGGGGTGGCCGCCATGTCCTTAAAATGCACAATGGGGCATCGGTCCGCATATTGCGCGATTACTTCGGCGGGGTCATACCCAGCGTGTTTCACCCAGTAGACATCGATCTCTGCGGCCAAGTTCTCGGGCGCCGCCGTGTTGAAGATGATGTCGAAAATGGTCTCGCCATCCACGACTTCAAACTCGTGCGCGTGATTGTGATAGCAAAGCTTAAGCCCCGCCGCTCGGACGGCCTCACCGGCCACGTCCATCTCCTTGGCGTATTGTTCCCATGCCGTGCGATCCGGGGTTGTCCCCCCGCCGAGCCATGGAATAACGAGATAATCCGCGCCAACTGTCTTCGCCATGTCAATTTCGGCATCCACATCTTCGGCAAGCGCGTCCATGCCTACATGCGCGCTGAATGCGCGCAGGCCGTATTCATCAAGGAGTTGGCGCAACTCTGCCGGAGACAGGCCTGCCGTGCCCGCCAGCTCGACCGTGTCATATCCCATTGCCTTGACGGCTTTCAGTGTTTCGCCGGCGTCACGATCCATGTGGTCGCGCACTGTGTATAACTGTAATCCAAAAGAAAGGCTCATGGTCACTCCTCTCTTCAATACAACTCTAGATCCTCGCTACGCGCTCACGGGTTGCTTGCTACCGCCCATACACCCATGAGGCCAAAACACGCCCGAGCTCTGCAAGTCATCATGACCGCGAAAAGCGAAACCGATCACACGCCTTCTAGCATTGTCCACTTCCCTACAGCGCCAAGTCAACAGGCGGCGTCGCCCAGTAGCGAGAAGATCGTCCGGGTTTTCAAGCGGCGCGTCCTGTGGCATAATAAGCACGCACCGCCAGATCTCCATATCCGAGAGGGAGCACGCGGAATGACCCGATACCGCCACAGGCTAAACGCTACGACAAGCAGGAACCGGCTTGGGAAGCGTAACGGAGGACATCGCGCGTCTAATATGGACGAGGCCTTGTTCGAGCGGTTGGCGCACGATTGAATGGGGGTTAACAGAGCAACCGGTGGCTCCCCGCCCCCAATTCTTCAGAACCGATTTCGATACTTTGGTTGTTCCCCACGAGTTTGATGCAATATAGCACATTATACGTAGAGGGGAAACCGGCAATTCCTGCATAAGTGGCGCGGGTATGGCTTGGCTTGTGGCCGATGAGGGACATATGATGACTCGCCTGAACGCTCGCGTAACCGCGGCGATGGAGATCATGGTCGGCGAGATCACGGCGCAGCGAATTGCGCTCGCCGTCGACCGCATTGTCGCCGCCAAGGAGCGGGGCGGCAAGGTTGTTGTGGTCACGGGCAGCGGCCCAAACATCCACGAGGGTGTTACGACGCTTATTGCGGAGCTCATGCGCGCGGGCGTCATCGATGGGGTATCCACGAGCTCAGCGGTAGTGGCTCACGAGCTAGGCGGCACGTTGGACCGAGTAAAGCGGTGTCCCGGCGATTCCGTGGGCTTGCCGGCCCATCTGCTGCCGCGCGGCGGCCAATTCGAACTGACGATGATGGACGCCGCCGCGATGGAGGCCATCGCTCGACATATGCCGTTGGACTGGGATCTGATTCGGAAACTTGAAGACGCGCCAGGCAAGACCATCATTAAGGCCGCGGGCAATCTTGGTTATCCCATGGGCCTATGGATTGAGCGGTTCTCGACGGAGATCCGCCAGCTCGCACAGCCGCACGGCCTGTCGTTCGAGCAGGCCGCCGGCCTTGGGTCGGATGAACGCACCATGCTTGGCCAAGGCGCGCGGAAGGGGCTGCCCGTGCTTGTGACCGCGCCACAACTGGTCGGTGGTGGGGTGGTGGGCATCAATATCGCCGACAGCATCAGCGCTATGGAACGTTCGACGCGGCTGGCGCGCATGCTTGATTCAGCAGATGTCGTGATTGAGTCGGCGGTGGCTTTGACCCAGGAGATTCACGACGGGCCGTTCGAGCGGTACACGGGGCATGGACTGTGGTCGGCTTGGCAAGGCCATTACTCCTTCTCGCTTGAAGGCAAGACGCTCATCCGCATGGACCTTGATCCCGCCTTGGACGAGGTTTGGCGCATCGAAAACGAACGCGGCGCTGTTCAGGCGGCGATTGCCGATGGTTGGCCGAAAACGAAACTGTTCAAAACGCCGTTCCGCATGGAGATGTCCGGGTTCGCGCGGCACGAAGGCAGTATCCCGAT
>PUMX01000226.1 GCA_003552485.1 Candidatus Hydrogenedentota bacterium | reverse complement strand
GCCGTGTTTGTGCTGAGTTCGCGAGACAGCCCGAGTCGCAAAATGCTAACGGAGTAGACGGCGGCCGTCTCAATCCGTCTCCTCTTCGAGCGGGAACAACGGGTACAGAAAACGGGTGAGCGTTTTCTCATATTCGTGCTGGGACACCATGAAAGCATCGTTGTGTCCGCCGCGGATTTCGAGGAATTCCTTGGGCTGCGGCGCCAGCTCATACAATTCGCGGCCCTGCCGGAAAGACACAATCTCGTCGTCGTGACTGTGTATGAACAGTAGCGGAGCGTCGGCATCGCCTATCTTGGCTGCATTGTCAAAGCGGTGACGCACCATCAGCCGGGCCGGGTAGACCGGAAACATCTCGCGCGCCATCGAGGCAACCGAGAGGAAAGCGCTTTCAAGAATGATGGCGCCGGGTCGTACTTCCGTCGCCAGTTCGCAGGTGGGTCCACTACCGAGGGATCGGCCGAACAACACAATGCGGTCTGGCTCAACGCCGCGTTCCTCCGTAAGGTAATACCAAAATGCCCTGATATCGGCATAGAGCCTCTTCTCAGAGGGGCGGCCGCTGCTTTTTCCGTACCCGCCATAATCGTAAATACACACGTCAAAACCGAGATCCCGAAACTGACCAATGGAAACCATGCGGTCAGCGATGGTGCCCGCGTTACCGGTTGAGAACAACACCACGCCACGCGAATCGTCTGCGTACACATACCACCCGTGGCTTGTCTCGTCTGGGGCCGGCTCGACCTCGATCTCGTCGTATTCCCAGTTGTATGCCGCCGGCGTAGTGTGAACGGACCGGCCGCCGGGGAAAATGAGCATAGTTTGAGTAAAATACAGGACCACGCCAAAACCGGCGTAGATCAGCAGCAACACCCGCACAATCGACCAGATCACTGGCTTCAGTCCTCTCTTGCCCGGGGGCGCAGTGTCTCGTGATTCACTGGACAACCCGCGTCTCCTCCCTTTCCGCAACACCCTCTTGCTCAAGAGACTCGGCAAACGCGCTCAAACGGTCAACCAGAGGCTCCAGTTCCGTGTATTCCATCAGCTCGGCCCGCAACTTAGCGGCGTGTGGCATCCCCTTCAGGTAGCCCGCGTAATACTTGCGGAACTCGATGATCCCGCGCCGTTCGCCTTTCAAGTCGACGGAGTCCCGCAGATGCCTGATACACAAGGCCACGCGTTCGACTGGCGAGGCGTCGGGAAGCCGTTCCCCTGTGGCAAGATAGTGCTTGGCCTGTTGGAATATCCACGGATTCTGAATGGCGCCGCGGCCAATCATCACGCCGTCACATCCCGTATCGAACATTCGGCGCACATCCTCGGGCTCAAGGACATCGCCGTTGCCGATAACTGGAATGGAGACAACCGCCTTGACCTTCTCGAGCCAATGCCACTGAGCGCTGTTTCTGTGGCCCTGCTCACGCGTGCGGCAGTGGATGGTCAGGGCCTGCGCGCCACACTGCTCGACCATGCGCGCCACGTCCTCGATGACGATGCTCTGCTGATCCCAGCCCAGCCGCGTCTTGACCGTGACGGGCAAGCGTGTGCCGGCAATGACCGAGCGCACAATTGCCTCGAACCGGCCCATGTCCTTCAACAACCCGGCGCCGGCGCCGCGCAAGGCCACGTTCTTGACCCAGCATCCGCAGTTGATGTCGATGAAGTCCGGTCTGGCCCGTTCGGCCACTGCGGCAGCCCCTTCCATCGAGGTCTCGTTGCCGCCGAATATCTGCACCGCCACAGGCCGTTCGGCCTCGGATACGCGGATCTTGCGCAGCGTGCGCTCGACATCGCGGATAAGCGCCTCACTGCTGGCGAATTCGGTATACACTAGGTCGGCGCCGAGTTCCTTACAGATCAGGCGGAAAGGTAGATCCGTCACGTCCTCCATAGGCGCCAAGGCTAAGGGCCTATCCAGCACAATGTCGCCAATCCGCATCATTCGAAAGCCGCCTGTGCAATGCCAATCCGGTGAGAATTCGTTCGCGTCCACGTGGTACACTTACTATCAAGCACTCCTTAGCAAGAATAACCCAATGCGCTGAACGGCCGCAAAGACACAAGGGGCCGCAAACGAACCATGCGAGCGGCTCTGCGTTTGATGTCAACCACCGGAGTAAGCGCGGCGTTTCACCCTACATCGTGGGGCAACCTTTCCGCTACGTTGGGGATTCAAGATTGGTAAGGGCGGAATATATGGGTGCGTACTTGCGTTTTGTTCCGCCCCCGTGTCACTTTCTCTGCAGTACGGATTCTTGACGCAGGAACGCCGCAACGCACCTGCGGATTATGGCCGTCAGAGACATGGAATCCGCGGGCACAAGCAGCGTTGAGATACGGCGTCTTGGCTTTAGTCACAATCGTGTGGGGCGCCTCCGTCGATGCGCTGTGGGGCGACTGTGCGGCGATACAAACCTAGGCGGTGTGCATCTGATGATAAACTTGTTAGTGGCGCGCGCCGCCGGATCAACACAACACCGCACAGTGCCGGCCTGCATCATCATCGAATCGAGAAACAATGGAACCGCCCAAACAAGAGCATCAGAAGCCTTCAGGAGTAGACGTTGCCCCACATCTCGACTCTGCAGAGGCGTCCATTGAAGTTCCTGACGCCGGTGGGCTGGCCTGGAGTATCTGAAGATGCCCGTTAGTTCCCGGACCATGCGGACGTTCAAGACCAAGAACGGCATGATCAAACGGCCGCGCGAGTACGTTCGCGAATACGAAGAACGCACATCCTTGCGGCGAGCGCTCATTATTTCGGCGCTGATTCACGCGATAGTCCTTGGCGGGGCATTGCTCGTGCGGATGATCGATTTTCGAGAAGAACCGGACCCCATCTCCGTCTACCACGTCGACTTTGTGAGTGACGAGGATCTAGAGATAGGCGAGCTGGCCGCTGCAGAGCCGGAACCAGAGCCGGAACCAGAGCCTGAGCCAGAGCCAGAACCGGAACCAGAGCCCGAACCCGAGCCGGAGCCAGAACCGGAGCCG
>PUMX01000049.1 GCA_003552485.1 Candidatus Hydrogenedentota bacterium | reverse complement strand
CAAAGGACTCACTGATTTCAGCCATGCCGACTACTTCCATGTCTTCCATCAGGTAGGCGTGGGACCAGGGGCTGCTGATGCTGATATAACGCTTAGTTGTGCCCTGGGAGGTGCGTGCCATTTGGTCAATATTAAAGTAGTTACCGACATAATCTTTACCTACTTCTACACCATCAATATCGCCAAAAGCTCCAACCTGTTCGCCATCGTCATCTACAAACCACCAGGCATTGTCGGGTTCATCAGGATCTCCCCAGTAGAACGGGAAGTGATGGGAGTCGGCCCAGGGGCCGTAGGCTGCTTCGAAGTCCTGGGTCAAGGCACCCGAGAAACCGGGGTCTGCTTCAACCTGGACCGCCCAGATCTGATCGGTAAGCTCATCAACATAGTTACTCCAGTTGATATTGTCATCAAAAGAAAAAGTAACTCCATTTACTCCAATCGGGTGCACTTGTGGATTGTATGGGTCAAGGGTGAATAGGCCGTCTTGGGTCATTGCATATATATCTTTGGGATGTAAAACCATCCCTTCATGAGCGTCCAACCATTCTTTGGCTGCTAAATAACTCTGTGCTGGAATAACCCAATCTGCATTAAGGGATTCAGAAGCCCATTCTATCGCATCCCAACCAGTTAAGCCTGAGTTTGTTTCTACTACATCAAGCCAATCTTCACTAATGTAGTTTAGCAGATTGACTTCTCCCAATACGCTCTTGGCCGGGGCGCAGAGTTCGATGACGCTGGTGACAGTCAGGTTACGGACTGCATCTTCTGCGGTTACCCAGTCTTGGGAGTCGCTAACGGTTAGCTTGCCGGCTACCTGAGCGGTGTCGATTACCTTGCTCATTTCACCTTCACCTTTGATGGTCTGCTTGAATTCAGCGCCGGTGTTGCAAAGGTGCCCGACCTGCTTTTCAATATCAATATCGCCGTCCATCTCATAGGTGGTATCCCAGGTCATGTCCTGGGCGAATATCGGTGCGGCAAAGGCTAGCATAAATACAATGGCTACAGTTACTGCTATTGCCTTTTTCACGTTTTCAACACTCCTTTATTATTTTCAATTTGCTTCAACTTCTAAAACAGCGAGGTGATATCAAAACATTTCTTTTTTAAAACAGGTCCCACCAGTCGGGGACTACATCTTCACCAGGTGCAAGGTTGCCCATAGCAAAGGAATCTTCAATTTCAGATGCGCCTGTGATAGTTGCATCTTCATATGCATAAGCATGTGACCACGGACTGCTGATGTTTATGTACCTTCTTACTGTGCCTTGAGATGTGCGGGCGAACTGCTCCATGTTGAAGTAGTTGCCAACATAATCCTTGCCAGTTTCAACACCATCAATGGTTGCACCAGTGAGCAATGCTTGAAGCGGGCTTATTTGCTCCCCATCATCATCAACATACCACCAGCCTACATCGGGTTCGTCAGCGTCGCCCCAATAGTACGGGAAGGAATGTGCATCCGCCCAGGGGCCGTAAGCTGCTTCAAAGTTCTGGTTAAGTGCACCAGAAAATCCGGGATCTGCTGAAACCTGGACTGCCCAAATCTGGTCAGAGATGGGGTCTACATAGTCGCTTGCGTCGATATTGATTCCAAATGCCCCAAGAACAGCAGCTGAAATGTTGCCAGAGAGAATTTCGTAAAGAATTGTTGTTGGCACTACTGCCCCAGTATGTGCTTTGAGCAGATTCTGTATTCTTGACAACAATAATGAGTCATCAATTGCTTCTACTGGATCTTCAACGTCTAGTTCATCTAAAATATCGGCTAACAGATCGTCAAGGTTAAATTCACTCTTAGCAGGGGCGCAGAGTTCAATAACACTGGTAACGGTTAGGTTACGGACTGCGTCCTCTGCGGTTACCCAGTCTTGATGATCAGATACGGTTAATTTGCCGGCTACCTGGGTGGTGTCCATGACTTTGGTCATTTCACCCTCACCTTTGATTGTTTGCTTCATTTCAGCTCCAGTGTTACAAAAGTGACCAACTTGTTTTTCGATATCTATTATACCGTTCATTTTATACTCAGCATTGTGAACCATACTCTGAGCAAAAACAGGCACAGCAAAAGCAAATACAAATACAAAAACTAAGATTACGGCTAATGTCCTTTTCACTCTTTTAACACTCCTTAATTGATTTGTTATTAACTTGTACAATGCACCTCGCTAGGATAAATATACTCAATTATAAATTAAATGTCAACATATATTTAACAAAAGTAAAAAAGTATTAAGAGAAATTAAAAACTTAATGCGTCTGGTTAGAAGATAAGCTCTAATGCTCTCACGATACCGAGGAATCACCAGGAGTATGAAAGCCTTTTGATAGTGAATTTTGCTTGTGGCTGGTGAAGAATTTCAAAATAGTTCGTTTCTATAGTCCAAAGGATAGATAGCCCTAAGTAGCCTGCTATATCTGAGAAATTTTCCACCTCTTTTTAGTGAGCATTCTCTGTAATTATCTCCCATAATGTTGTCACACGAGTTGTCAAAATAATGCCGCCTAAAAATCGCAAAAAGTGAAAGCTTTTTATAAATATTGCTGCGGACTGGATTTGCATAAATAATTTGTTAAGTGATGTGTGATCACCTTGAAGATACTAATGCTGAGACCTTTGGTACTTGCTAATACTGGTTTTAACACAGCCGATGGTTTATCCTTGCGGCCAAGTAACCTTTTGTCTCTTAAGTTGGGGATTTCAGAGCAGTAAATTGTTTGTTTATAAAAAACAGGGAAGAAATAATCTCCCCTGTTTTAAATTTGCTAACAGTAATTCTGCTAACAATTCAGATATGTTTTTTCTATGACTTCTTTCTTAAAAGAGATCCCACCAGTCAGGAATTGTATCTTCACCCGGAGACAGGTTGTCCATAGCAAAGGACTCACTGATTTCAGCCATGCCGACTACTTCCATGTCTTCCATCAGGTAGGCGTGGGACCAGGGGCTGCTGATGCTGATATAACGCTTAGTTGTGCCCTGGGAGGTGCGTGCCAT
>PUMX01000080.1 GCA_003552485.1 Candidatus Hydrogenedentota bacterium | reverse complement strand
TGTCAGGAACATCCAAAAACAGGTGGCCGGAAGGATTAAAAGCGTGTATTTTATTCTTTGTCACAACGTGTCTCCTTAGTAGTTTCAACAATTTTTTAAAATATTGTACTAGAGCACGTTGTGGCTGTTTGTCAAGTCATTTAATATAATTTTTCAAACTTTTTTATACTCAAAAACACCTTTTCGCATAAGGTCTAGGTAGTTTGATCTTCGCCGACACCGACAGCCGCCGGCTTCTGTTCATAAGAAAAGCTATATCTTAACGCGCTTAGAACAAATCGTCAAGTAGAAAGATATTCGCTCTAAGAGAATTCCTCAGCACAAGCAAAATTATTAAGTATTTGACTGTCAGAAACTTAACCTACGCAGACCCCGGAATGCTCTCGAATCAATTCCATATCACGCTTCATTAAGTCTTCTCCTGTTCAACGTAGAACCGAGCAAGAGGGGTGGAGCTGATTGTTGGGCCCTTATTCGTTGGCGCTTTCCCTGATTCTTTTTATCCGACGTTCTGCAAAGGTCGTGAATTCACTCAGATCCTCAGCTGATTTCGAAGTCAAGAAGGTTTGATAGTCGCGAAGCGCAACATTCTGATCAAAGAATTGGTCGTTCACAAACGCCAAGGCAAACAACAGCTCCTGCCGATCCGGATTCAGCAGAGCCATAGTGTTCAGAAACTGGAGAGCACTTGTAACGGTCTGGATGTTGCAGTCCTTGCACTTGCCAGCTCTCATGTACTGCATAAACGCACGTCGATAATTTTTCCTCCACAAGTGCAGGAATGCCAGCGAAAGATGTGGGGCGGCATTGTTGAATGGCGCAAGGCGCTTTGCGTGATCAGCCGCAGCAAACGCGCCATCAATATCATCAAAATGAAATCGAATGATCGCCCGCCCCAAGTAGAAGGAGGACGTTCTCTTGTCGAGCGCCAGGAGTTTGTTCAGAACACCCTCGCACTCGCGGGCTTGAGGATCGTATTCTCTTTGAGTGATGTGGTCAATAAGGCCCGCTTCGTATGTTCGATTGAAAGTCGCCTGCAGTACGAACGTCAGACACGACTTGATTGACTCTGAGAAGAGCGCAAGCTGCGGATTGTCGGCTTGGGCCGCAGCCTTCTTTTCCACATCTTTTAAAAGTGGTTCAAGCAGGGAGAGGGGCTCTTCGAGTTTGTCATCCAGTGTGAGGCCGAGGCCGATGAAGAACCGGGTCACCTCGCTTATGTTTCGAATAACTACATCATGCTCGATGAAGCTGTTCTTGTTCTTCACGCAGAACGTTCGGAAGGCGAAAGCTGCGGCCAAGTTCTTCATGACAGGCGTTCTCTCGTTCGGAGAAAGGTTGCGGTGTCGAACCGTGAAAGAAATGGTTCGGAATCCCTCGACATCGTCTCCCTTGATTTTGCCCTTCGCCACAGTCCCATAAATGACGAGCCGTGCTCCGCTTCTGATTACCAGTTCATGCGCATCAGCATGGTTTCTTACCATGTGATTCTCGGAGAGGTGCCGGCACTTCAATATATGTTGCATCTGGCGTGCAGCGATGTCTTCGCACAACTCCTTGTATAGCCTGTAAACCAAGTCAGATGCCTCTTCGTCTGCGTGAGGGGCGAATAGAATTTCGGGCTTGCCGTCTGACGCCACGGGAAGTGTTCGCCAGTATGCCCATGTGCAGAAAAGCAGTAAATTGGCCAAGCCCACAAACAGAGCACAGTACACGAAGAAGATCGCATAGTGTGTGGCAATGGTGATTACATCTGTTTTCGTGAGAATGAAGTAGGCACCCGGCAAGACGAAGCAAAGAAGCATGGAGTTAAGAATGATACTCAACCCGACCAATCCCTTAAATGTGCGGCGCTTACGCCAAAGATCGGCTGCTTGTTCTACAAACTGTTTTGCGTTATCAGCGTTTGGCATCGTTCGTCTCTATGGCCCAACGTTGCAAATAAACGGTGCAAATGGAGCGCAGCGGAATTTGCATCCGAGTTAATTTGCGTTGTTAGGCCCATCTGATTTTACAATTTGCTTCTTAAGACAAGCCATCATAGCAGCTAAAAGTTCCACCAGCCTATTTTTGATTTCTGCATTATTTGATATCGCATTTCTAATTTCATATTCATCAACATATTGGTTATTTTGATTTTGCCTGGTTTTTCTCAAATCAATTAAATGTTGCTTTCCAAATTGGAAACCTTCAAATTCACTGAGGACAAGGTTTAACTCTTTATAATGCCTGTCTTCTATAAGCAGCGCACTTTTTCTAACCTTTATCCGTGTATCGTGTAATTGTTGTGATAGTTTTCTCAGATTGTTCATATTGGCCACATCCCACAAATTTGTGACACACACCTCCAGATCACACAACGACGCCCACAAGTCATTGTATAATTCAAATTGCTTTTCAGAATACCTGAGCAGACTTGCCTTGATGATCTCATACTCAGTCCCTATTCGCGCTTTGAATTGTTCGATTTCAACTGAATTGCTCGCCGACAGATCAGATTTAAACTTCTCTAAATCAATATCATATTCATGCATAATTGATCGGGAGAGCCTCTCTTTTATCCACGTTCTTGCGAGCCATGTTATTGCGCCGATTAAAGCAGTCGTAACAGCTGTGCTAGCCAGAATAGTCGTAAAGAAGTTCATATATACCTCGGCATTTAAAGCCTAACGACGGCGTGTGCGGCGCGTGTCAACGCGTCGGAACCACGCACTGGTTGGGCTTCGTCGTTTCCGCTTCCACTAGCCCTGCCTCGTTCTTGCAGCGTAGTCCAGGATGGCCTTTGCGGCTCTTTTCGCATCGATGTCCTCATAGAAACGGCAAAGCAGATTGTGTTTTGTCGCATCTACGTCAATGAATTTAACAGTCAGGTAGTAAAGAGTCCAAAGGTCGCGGCCATCCGGACTCAGTTCCTACTTCTCCTCCACGAATACCCTATCGATTCTGGCAAGAGGAATGCGGAAGATCTCCTTCGGACTCAAGGTGCCTGAAAGTAGTACGAGTTCTCCTGCCGTGACA
>PUMX01000287.1 GCA_003552485.1 Candidatus Hydrogenedentota bacterium | reverse complement strand
TGTTGGGTCTTCCAGACAGAAGAAAACCGCTGGCAAGCTCGTCGAGCAACTCCCCCACTTTGACGGGGGGGCGCCAGCCATACTGAAATTGCGCAAGCAACTCGAAGGCTCTTTCCAGCTTTTCGTATTCGTCCTCGAGAAACGGCCACGCGCGCCACTCACTGTACCGCGTCTCTGCTTCCCGATACACATTCAACGCCGAGTGCAGCATTGCTCGCTGCCGATTCGACAACAGCGCCTCCATCTGGCCGATCTCATCTTCAATCCCTGGTCCGTAGGCCAGGATCTGCTCCAAGACATGCTGGCGCACGGAAGGCGAATCGTCATCAAGCAGTTTTACAAGAAACGGTAGCTGGCTTCTATCCGGCATATCTAGCGTCCGATTGTTGGCTTGCGGCCATATTCCCTCATAATGTCTTACACTAGACAATGGCCCCTGCATTATCGGCAATTCCCCACAAAAAGTAAAGAGAGTCCTCCATTCCCAACGTTGGATCTGGGGGCGGCGTTCAGCAAGAATACCTTACTGACCCCGCCAGAGTGATGTGTGTGGAGTTCTCTGAACGTCATGACCTAACTATCGGATATGACAAGGACAAACTGTAGCAGCACAACGCAGCAGAACCCGCGGATATAGTGGCGTTGCAGGGACGATCTAAGACACCCCCGCAAGGGGCTTCTCTCCTCCGAGCACCGCGTTGCGCAAGCCCAGAAGACGGTTCTTAACCATGCGCCACACGAGGTGCGGCCTAGGTTGATCCTCGGCCGTCAATACGATAATCGTCACGTCGTCGTGCGCCAAAGAGTCCGTGGCCGCGAAGTCCTTAAGGGCTTTGATCACACTGGCGGTCAGCTCTTGGTCAGAAAGATCACTACTTCGACCGAGCTGTTCCAGCAGGCGCTGCTCGCCGAATAATTCCATGTCAGGGTTTGCAGCCTCCAGCACGCCATCACTATACATTACAAGGCGATCCCCAGGATGAAGCTGCGTATGCACGAGGTCAAAGTTGACGTCGGCGCTCACGCCAAGGATGGCGTTGCGCAATCCATCTTCCATCACTGGATTGCGTTCGGGGAAAAGGCGATCCCACCGCTTTTCATCAACGCTGTATTTGAAGAGAAACGGGTGACCCGCATGACAAAGATGCAGCCGTCGCAGGAACGAGTTATAACTGATGCAGAGCGCCGTGGCCATGGCTTCTAACCCGCGCTGCACAATGCGCTGATTCAAGTCATCAAACACCCGTACAGGATTGATGTAATCGATCCGGCGGCGCAGCACATCTTGCAGCCAATCGCCTACCTGAGCCACTTGCTGGCCGTGGCCGGTCACGTCGGCAATACAAGCCCGCGCAATAGCGCCTGACCCACAGGCGGTCAGGTAAACAATATCTCCGCCTTTCTCGGAACCACAGGGTTGAGAATACAGATACCCCGTCATCCCGCCCAAGACTATCTGCGACTCAATGTGGCGATTCCCTCCCCACACTTCGGTACAAGCCAATCGCTTCACCTTGGAATTGAGCATTTCAACGCTGTCTCCCAGCTTTGGTCTACACAAAGTATCGCGTTAGGCTAACGGCGCTTCCGCCTCCACACTTTCCCTGTACATGGCCAAACGTTTGCCCGCTTCCATGTATTCTCCGCTCACCCGCTCGAGCGCCACGGCAACGCTGGCCGCGCCGGCGCGGGCGTAGCGCGCCGCCTGGACGGACTGCAAGGGTCCCCACACCTGGATCGGCGCCGAAAGCCGACGGTAGTCAAGGTTCTCACGCATTATCTGCACCCGCTCCAAGGCGCTTGCGAGGACTGGGCCGTCGGGACACGCCGGTTCGGCGGCGCATAACACCACACGGTCCACCTCCGCCAGGAGATAATCCAGCCGGGTCAACGGCGCGCACGGCCCGATAGCGACGCCCGGCGCGGCGCCCGTCTCCCGAATGCGGTTGAGGGCGCGCTGAATATGTCCGCCGGCCTCCACGTGAAGCGTGACGGCGTCCGGAGCGGCGGCGAGCAGCCGGTCGAGGCAGGCGTCCGGTTTCGCTGTCATCAGATGCACATGCAAAGGCAGTGAAGAGATAGCCTTTATCGCTTCCACGTAGCAGCTGTCAAACCCAAAGTAGGGAACGAACACGCCGTCGGCTATGGGCAGGTGCAGCTCCGCGCAGCCAGCGTCTTCGAGCGAACGGATCTCGTCCGCAAGGCGCAGCAAATCGGTGGCGAACAGCGAAACGCTAAACTTCAAATCGAGCACGGGCCATCACTCCTCTATGAGTTCAAGAAAGATTCAACGGCTTCGGCGGAGGGCATTGATGGTTGAGCGCCCGCGACCGTGCAGGCTAACGCTCCCGCAGCAGTCGCATAATGCAAGGCGTCCGGGGGGATCATGCTGCGCCACGCCAACGCTAGCGCCGCCGTATACGCGTCGCCGGCCGCCGTGGTGTCAATCGCGTTGACGGCTTGGGCCGGCACGAGCAGCGCTTCATCCTCCAGATACAATGACCCGCCCTTTCCCAGTTTCATCACAACGGCCGGCGCCCCCATCTGGCGCAATACCTCCGCCGCGGCCTGCGCGTCTTCCAGGGTCTCGACCGGACGGCCGGTGAGCGTGGCCGCCTCAGTCTCGTTTGGCGAGACTACGTCGGCCAGGCCAATCAGTCGCTGCGCCCCGGTTGTTGCGCCGCCCGCATCGAGGATGCTCAATACGCCGTGACGGCGCGCTCGGTTCAAGACCGCTTCCACAGCCGGCACGGGAATCTCAAGCTGCGTAAGCACCACGTCCGCGGCCGCGAAGGCTTGATCCATCGCAGCCACGTGTTCTGGGGCAAGCTCGCCATTGGCGCCCGGACTTACAACGATGACATTCTCGCCGTCCGCAGCGACAAATATGGTGGCGACCCCTGTGTGAACGTCATTAGACACAGCCAACCAGCGCGTATCCACGCCAGCTTCGACCAGGCTTTGCGAGAGAAGCGTCCCGTAATTGTCAGCGCCCACACGGCCCGCGAAGACGGCGGCGCCG
>PUMX01000064.1 GCA_003552485.1 Candidatus Hydrogenedentota bacterium | reverse complement strand
CTGAACCGGCTGGTCGCGCGCGCGCACAGCTTCGTATACGTCTCGCCGCCCCGTTATCCATTGCGCGACGCGATCAGGTTCTACGCGGCGGGTTTTCCGCGGGCGGTCGCGCGCACGGCGCGGTTTCACCTGGCCGCGTTGGCGTTGTTCATGCTCGCTGGCGTGTTCGCCCATTTTGCCGCGCATCACGAACCGCTCGCCGCCTATGCATTGTCGATGCCCGGCGATATCCGGCTGCCCGGTTCGACGGCGGAACAACTCGAAACCGTGCTCGAGTCCGGCCGCGATGCGTCGGAAGCCTATAAGACGGCGTTCACCGCGGTGTTGTTCACTCACAACACGCGCGTCGGCTTTCTGGCCTTTGCGGCGGGCATTCTTGCGGGCGTGCCGACAGCGTTCCTGCTGGTCTTCAACGGCGCTATGATTGGCGCATTCACGGCCATGCATCATCAACGCGGCGTTGTGGCGGATATGTGGGCGTGGCTATTGCCTCACGGCGTGCCGGAAATCGGCGCGATCGTGATCTGCGGCGGGGCGGGCCTGATGCTCGGAATGGCGCTGTTGCGGCCGGGCAACAGGAGCCGGGGACAAAGCCTTGTCGAAGCGGGCCGGGAAGCGCTGCGCCTGCTCATGGGGGTGATCCCCATGTTCCTCATTGCCGCCTTCATCGAGGGGTTTGTGCGGCAAAGCGAACTGGGCACGGGCGCGCGGCTGACGTTTGCGGCCTTGGCGGCGGTGGTCATGCTCGCCTACTTTAGCATGGGCGCGTACCTCGAGCGGCTGGCCCGGCGCGCGGCGCCGCGCGTCACGCCGGATGAGGACCTCGAAGCGATCAGAGAAGGTTCATCTCTCTGAGCTCGATGTATTTGTTGACCAGCGGCATCGTGAGCGCTTCCGGCTCGATATCGAGCACATAAGCGCCGCCCTTGCGCAACCGCATCATGACCTCGCCCCGTTCCCGCCGCAACCGGTATACAACCGCTTTGCGGAAAGGATCCCGCCGGTCGTCAAGAGGTTTGCGCAGGATGTTTTCCAGTTCGGGCGTGCGCAGCGCGGCCGTGACTACGAGGTGTTGTTGTCCCAGCACGCGCGCGCCGGTAATGAGCGGTCTCGAGCTCTCCTGGTCCATCACGTCGGTGAGCACCACCACCAGACTGCGCTTCCGCAACTGCGTTTGAAGGAACATAAAGGCGCGGCGGAAATGACTCTCGACTAGGGCGGGTTGTACGTCGAACAGCAATTCGTTGATCCGGTTGAGTTGAGCAAGCCCGCCCTGCGGTTTCAGATGCGCGGCGACGTTTTCGTCGAATACCAGCGCGCCGCATCGGTCACCGCTGTCCAGCGCCACGCCGGCGATCATCAGCGCGGCGTCGATGGCGTAATCCAGCTTCACGCCCGAGCCCGCGCGCGCGGCCATGAGCCGTCCCCGGTCGATGAGCACCATAACGTTGCGATACGGCTCGATTTCGTAATTGCGCACGATGAGGCGCCGGTGTTTCGCGGTCGCTTTCCAGTCGATGCGGCGGATCTCGTCGCCCTGCTCGAAATCGCGCAGACTCTCGAACTCGCTGCCAATGCCGCGGAACCGCGCCGTGCGCAAATGCGGGGCGGTAGTGTGCGGCGCGCCTTTGGCGGTGATGTACTCCTTCACCCGCTCGATATCCGGCAATACGCGGCAAACGTTTTCGTGGCCGATGCGCCGTTGAAACAGAGCCAGCCGCCACGGTGTCTCCGCGCGCAAATAGATGGGGCCAAAGGTGTACGTCCCGCGAATGCGCGCGCCGAGCGGCAGGTGGATCGTTCGCTTTTCTCCGGCGGGGATGCTGAGCGCGCAGACGAAATCCGCGGGGTCGGCTTGAGGCGGCAGCACGGGCCGCACGCTTAGATGCAACGGCAAAGCGCCGCCGTTTCTGACGTGAATCCGCGCGGTCAACGTCGTTCCTCGAATGATGCTCGGCGGCGCATCCACGTTGCTTTCGACGCTAGGCGTCACCCGCGCCAGCCGGACGTAGTCCCACGCGGCCGCGCTCAGAAGGAGCGCCCAGGCGACGGCCAGCGGCGCGCCCAGCCCGGGAAACCAGAGCATAAACCCCGAGGCTCCCGCCAACACGATGCCCCCGGCCACGAGGCCTTTGCCGGGCATGGGTATCACCGGGGCACCTCGACGCTGTTCAATAACTGGCCGAGCGCCTGGTCGGCGGTGACGTCTTCGAGTTCCGACGCCGGGCTCAACACCACGCGATGCCGCAGCGCGGGTAGAAAAACCCGCTTGATGTCGTCCGGCGTCACGAAGTCTCTGTCCTCGAACCGGGCGAAGCTCTTCGCGCCCATGAGCAGCGTCAACCCCGCCCGTGGACTGGCGCCCACGAGCAGATTCGGGTCCTCGCGCGTCGTTTGGACCAGCTTGCGCACGTAGCTGATCACTTCGGGCCGCACGTAGGTTTGCCGGATAACCTCACGCGCGGCCAGCACCTCCTCCTGCGTGGTGACGGTTGAGAGATCAAAGGCGTCGAACGAGGCGAGACCCGCGTTCGCGTGGTGTTCGCTGAGCACACGTTCTTCGGCTTCGTCGCCTGGATAACCGACGATTACCTTGAACATGAACCGATCCAATTGCGCCAGCGGCAGCGGATAGGTTCCTTCATGTTCGATGGGATTCTGCGTTGCGAACACGATGAACGGCCGCGGCAGCGCATGGACCTCGCGTTCCTGGGTCACGGTGCCCTCCTGCATGGCCTCGAGCAGGGCGGATTGCGTCTTGGCGGGCGCGCGGTTGATCTCATCGGCCAGCACGAAATTGGCGAAGACCGGGCCCTGACGAAATTCAAACTCGCTGGAAGTGGGCCGGAACACGTACGAACCGGTCACGTCGTTAGGCAACAGATCCGGCGTGAACTGGATGCGGCTGAACGCCATGGAAAGGGTCTGCGCGATGGTGCGCACGAGCATCGTCTTGGCGATGCCTGGCACGCCCTCGAGCAGCACGTGGCCGTTGGAAAGCAACGCGGCTACGCAGAACGACAGATT
>PUMX01000023.1 GCA_003552485.1 Candidatus Hydrogenedentota bacterium | reverse complement strand
GGGATGAACCGTAATGCCACGCGCGCCAAGGAACACATCACGCCATCGGAGTTGTTGAGCAAATACGGGCTTGGACACTGCCTGACCAGAGAACCCCAAGAACAAGGGAGTAGTACAAATGAGACAAAAGAAGGCGCTGGCAGGAGCGGGGATACTGCTGTTCATCATCTTAGTTATGGTTATTGGTCGTGCATACCGCCCGGATCAGGATTTGGATCACCAACTACATTATCCGGCATCGCAAGGCGACACTTCGACTGTACAAGATCTGTTAGAACGGGGCGCTGACCCTAATACAAGAACCGATTCCGATATGACACCCTTGTTGCTGGCTGTTCAGGGAGCCCACACCGAGACCGCAGAGCTGTTGTTGGACCACGGCGCTGACGTCAACGCAAGAGAAGAATACGGCGTGACGGCATTGATGCGGGTGTCGCGTAGAGGCCATACCGGAATCGTCGAACTGCTGCTGGACCACGGCGCCGATGTCAACGCCAAAGATCAAGCTGATGGGACGGCCTTGATGTCGGCGGCGGATAGCGGCCATACCAGAATTGCAGAACTGCTGCTGGAGCACGGCGCCGATGTCAACGCCAAAAATCAAGACGGTCTGACAGCCTTGATGTTCGCAGCAGGGAGAGGCGATGCAAGGCACTTAGGTTCTTTTGAACCAATGGGGCCGGCAGATGAAGGCTATACGAGAATCGTGGAATTGCTGCTGGACCACGGCGCTGACGTTAACACGCAAAGCAAATATCACAAGACGGCCTTGTTTATTGCGGCTTCGACACGCCATATCGAGGCTGCAGAGCTGTTGTTGGGCCACGGCGCTGACGTCGACACGCGGCCGCCCGGCAGCGCAACAGCCTTGATTCTAGCGATAGGAAACTTGGAGTTCGCAGAGTTGCTGCTCGCGGCGGGCGCTGATGTCAACGCGAAAGACAAACACTTCGGATATACGCCTTTGATACTTGCGGTGAAGGGTGGCTGTACCGACACTGTAGAGCTTCTGCTCAGCGAGGGCGCTGATGTCAACGTAGAGTTTTTGGGCAGGACACTCTTGCAGGTAGCGACGGAGGAAGCTCATAATCCCGAGGTCGTCCACTTGCTAAGACAAGCCGGCGCCTCATTTTGAGATTCTCGCTTGCTAAGACCAGTTGAGTAGATAAGGGCCTGTAGCCGCCGTGTAGTGAGAACGGGACACCCGGGTCTCTTTTTGGATGTCAAAGGGTGGTGTCCACCACGGCGTCTTCCCAACTACACAGGTCACGAAAACGTAGAGTTGATTGCGCCGCCGTGTTGCGACGGCTGGCCGACATCCGAAAGCAGGTCATCCATGTCATCTACACGACAGCACGAAAAAGCGACCGTCATTTACGATGGCGAATGCGGTCTGTGTTCGACGGCGGCCCGGTGGATCAACCGGTTCGCGCGGCGCGGCCGCATCGAAACGTTGCCGTGCCAATCGGCTGAGCGGCGGCGCCGTTTCCCGAACATGGACGAAGAACGCTGCCTCGAAGCCATCCAACTGGTCATGCCCGACGGGACCGTTTACGCCGGAGAAGAGGCGTTGCCTCATGTGATGAAGCGTCTTCACGGATGGCGTTGGATAGCGGATGTGCTGCGGCTGCCGGGCGTTAGCCACGCAGCGCCGTCCGTCTACCGCCGCATCGCCCGGAATCGGCAGGCCCTATCCGCATTTTTGCGGCGCAAACCCGATATACCGCGTTGTGGCGCCGCACAATGCGAATGCGAATCTGACCCCACCCCGCCCGCATCCGACCGGTAACTGCGCACAGGTCCGCTGTGGCCCTGCACCCAGCCTCTCTTCCTTCACCCCCGGAGTGGCGTGATAATCCGCCGGCTGAGCGTGTCCCGTTGATGAAGGGGCGCGCCCATTTTTTGCTCGAACCTTCCAGGGCTTTCGGTGTCTAATACTAGTGAAACGCGTGGTTATAGTAGCGAAAATGGAAACCAAAACCTGGAGGGTATGAGCAATGCGGTGGACAATAATGAAGGGAGCGCTGGCCGCTTTAATGGGCGCGGTGAGCCTTGCTCATGGGGCAGACACGCCCAGCAATCCGCTCACAGGCGAGATTACCGCCGTGACGGTATACCGCGGGCAGGCCCTCGTGACGCGGACTGTGCCTATCGAGGGCCCTGCGGGAACGCAGGAGGTTGTGGTGACCGATCTTCCCGCCCGTCTCGACGCAGGCAGCCTGTACGCTGAAGGAGACGGCGGCGTCGAGGTGCGTTCCGTGCGGTATCGCACCCGGCCCGTGCGCACGGACGTGCGGGAGGAGGTGCGGGAACTCGACGAGCATATAGCCGCAGTTGGCAGGGAGCTTCAGAAGGTAGCGCGCCACAAAGAGCTGGCGCGTGAAATCAAGGAGCACCTCGACAAGCTCGAGGCGTTTGTCGCGCCTACGGCGAGCGTTGAGTTGACGCAAGGCGTGCTGAATACGGACACCCTGACCCAGCTCAGTTCGTTTATCTTTGAAAAGCGGCGGTTGGTCGCGGACCGGGACCTGGAATTGAGCCAAGAATTGGAAGAACTGCAGCAAAAGAAACGCCAGCTGGAGCGGGAACGCGCAGAAATCACCAGCGCGTCCGAGCGTACCCAACGGGAAGCCGTGATGTTTCTGAATGTTCATGAGCCCCGCGGCGGCGAAGTGCGGTTGCGTTATCTGGTGCAGGACGCGCAGTGGTCGCCGTCCTACACGTTGCGCGCGGAGGCGGAGCAGAACGAGGTGGTTGTGGAATACCACGCCGCGGTGCAGCAGATGAGCGGCGAGGATTGGGACGGCGTCCAAATGACATTGTCGACGGCGAGTCCCTCGCTCATGGCCCGCGCGCCCACGCTCGAGCCGCTCGAGATCACGATGATCGAGGATCCGGCCCTGCTTGAAGAGCGCAAGCGCGAACTGATGCAGCTTGGGGCCGTTCAGGAGCGGCTGCTGCAAGAACGCAGCGAAGCCGATCGCTCCCGCCAGGCTGCGCGGCCGGTCTCGCCGGATCGTCCCGCGCCTCC
>PUMX01000203.1 GCA_003552485.1 Candidatus Hydrogenedentota bacterium | reverse complement strand
CTGAACTCGAGGAAGAGGTGGGTTACCGGGCAGGCGAACTCTCGTTACTGAGCACGTTCTATCCTTCGCCGGGTTACAGCGATCAGATCGATTACCTTTACCTCGCCACGGACCTCGTCAAGACGGCCGTCCGCCCGGAGTTCGATGAGCGCATAGAAATCGTTGAAATGCCCGTGGCGGATGTGCGCGCTCTCATCAACAACGGTGAGGAGACGCTCGACGCCAAGACTCTCATCGGCGTGTACGCTGTATTGGATCGCTGCGGCATTTGAAATCGAAAGCTGAGAGGCTGACGACGTTGCCGGCGTTTTTTCCTCGCGTTCACGCTCTCCAAACCAGGGGCGCCAGCGGGCATCGGATCCCAGCGGAATGATATGATGCTGTGTCCGGGAACGTTGTGAATCGCACAACAGACTCTAAGGAAGGGCGATTATGACAAACAGTATGTGCCGCGAAAGAGAACAAAACCCTCTGCCGCCCAAACACTGGGGGGTGCGGGGCGCCGTTTTGACTGGGCTGGTCCGGATTCTCGCTACGTTCCTCTGCGTAGCGGTTCCCGCTATCATGGCGCAGAGTCAACCCACCGTTGGCGAACCGTTGCCGCCGTGGGAACCCGGCATGCTGGATATCCACCAGATCAATATAGGTAAAGGCGACGCTGCGCTGTTTGTCCTGCCGGATGGGACGACGATGCTGCTCGACGCCGGCGCCACGGTCCGCGACCGGCCGCCTCATTATGACGCGCCGCCGCTGCCCGACGATTCCCGCCGCCCCGGCGAATGGCTGACCCGTTATATCCACGACTTCCACCCCGACGGCGAGGACGGCGCGCTCGATTATGGCGTCATCTCGCACTTTCACGGCGACCATATGGGCACGGTCACCGACGATTCGCCGCTGGCGGAATCCGAAGCGTACCGGCTTGCGGGCATTACTGACGTGGGCAATGCCATCCCCATTCGGACCATGATCGATAGGGGTTGGCCGGACTACGACTTTCCCGAGCCGCTGGATAACCGCATGGTGAATAACTACCGTGACTTCCTCGCATGGCATGCCGAGCATGCGGATATGGACATCGAGCGTTTCGAGGCTGGACGCGGCGACCAAATTGTCTTGCGGCGCGCGCCGGAGGATTACCCGGGCTTTGCGCTGCGCAACATCGCCGTCAATGGCGAAGTCTGGACCGGCGAGGATCTTGAGGTGCGCAACCGTTTTCCAGAGCATGATCCGCCAAGCGAGAACAACAGCAGCATCGCCTTCCGGCTGCGTTACGGTCCGTTCGCCTATTTTAACGGCGGCGACCTCAACGGCGTCATCCCCGAGCACGCGCCCAAATGGCGGGACATGGAGTCCGCCGTGGCTTGGGTTACCGGGCCGGTGGATGTGCATGCGCTCAACCATCACGGTTTCCGCGACGCCGCCAATTCCTTTTTCCTCAGTGTATTGCAGCCGCGCATTCATATCCTCGCCGTCTACGCCGCCAGCCATCCCGGGCCCGGTGTGATGCGGCGCATGATGGCGGAAGACATCTACACCGGACCCCGCGATGTCTTCATGACCAATGGTTTGTGGGATGGGCGGCGGCCTCATCTTGTGGATCTCTTCGGCGAAGACGACGCGGAGTGGCTGGAGGAGCAGATTGAAGGAGCGGCCGCTTCACAAGGCCACATCGTGGTGCGCGTCGAGCCGGGCGGCGAATCTTATCGCGTCATTGTCCTCGAGGACAGCGACGAAAGCCGGCGCGTATTGTCCGTGCACGGGCCGTTCGAATCAGGAAGCGGAGCGTGAATGGCCAGACCCGTGTCCTCGTGTAAGTTTTCGGGCCATTAAGGGATAGCTGATTACGCCTTTTGTGGAGACTACGGCCTTATCTGCCCGAAAACCCGTGGAGGATCATGGAACCAAATCGAGGTTGAAGGGGTTAATACTCGACTGCATATGACCTGCGCAAGCGGGGATATGATAAATGAGATTCTGGTTGAAAACAAGTGTATGGAGAAACGAAGATGGATAGTGGTGTCCCTAAGAATGTGTGTAGTCTGGTTGTGCTGTGCGCTGTGGCGGCGTTTGCCGGTGTGGCGTCAGCGGGTGAAGCCATCGAGCTCGACTTCGACGAAAAGCTGGCGGAGGTTGCTGACGAGTTGGATGACGACTTCGCGCCGGAAGCCGATTTCAACGAGGACGGCATCAACAACGGCGATGGGCTTGCAATGCTCGCCGCCATTCTAGCCAACCCCGAGTTGGAAGCCCACCCAAGCGTGTGCGAAGCGTTTGCGCACAATCGCGATCTCATCGCGGACGACTTCTCGATGTTCGCCATATTGTATCCCGTGGACCAGATTGCCGCCATACTCGGCGGATGGATGCTGTGGGATGATGCGGCTTTCGACGAGAGTCTTGAAGCGCTCTACGACTTCAGCGCGCATAATTGGAGCGAGCGCAAAGAGGACCTAATCAGGCTTCCCGATATTATGGCGGGCGATGGCGACGCCAACGGGGACGGAACAACGAATCTCGATCATTACGAGGCGGTGGATGGCGATCGGGAGAGCTTTCTTAACGCCGCTGTGCGTGGCGAACCGGCGCCCGCGGCGGAGGCGCTCGAGATAGACTTCGACGCCAAACTGGAAGTGCTCGCCGACACGGTTGATGACAGCCTTGCGCCCGGCGAGGATTTGAACCGCGACGGAATCACCAATGGCGATGGTCTCGCCCTTCTTGCCGCCATTCTGGCCGAGCCGGAATTGGCCGTTCATGAGGGCGTCCACGAAGCATTCGTCACCAACCGCGACAGGTTTGTAGCAGATTTTGAAGCGCTTGCGGCGATGTATCCCGTGGAGGATATCGGCACGGTGCTCGCTGGCTGGCTGTTATGGGATGATTCCTCTCTGGACAGCGCAGTGCGGCAGGTCTACGACTACGGGCCGGTCAGTTGGGATGAGCGGCAACGGGACTTCATCCGGCTGCCGGGGATTCTAGCCGCGGATGGAGACGTCAGCGGCGACGGCGTCACGAACCTCGAGCACTACGAAGCCGCCGACGGCGATCGAGACGAATTCGTCCAGGCTACTCTCGCTGAAGCGTTGCGCCTTGGACAACCCATCGAAGTCGACTTCGAAACCAAACTTAACACCGTTGCGGAAGCCCTCGGGAACGATTTTGCTCCATCCACGGACCTCAACGAGGATGGAATCCCGAACGGGGCCGGGTTGGCCCTTGTCGCTGCGATTCTGGACGCTCCCGATTCGCCTGCGCACCGCGCAGTAAGCGAGGCTTATCTCAACAACCGCCAACTTATCGTTCGCGATTTCGACACGTTTGCCTTCTTGTATCCGGTTCAGGAAATCGCCGCTATTCTCGGGGCATGGCTCATGTGGAACGATCCGGAGTTCGACGAATTGCCGCGGCAGCTCTACGGCTTCGTACCCGCGGACTGGGATGATCGTGAGCCCGGTTTCCTTCGGGCGCCCGTTGCGGTTGCGGCCGATGGCGACGCTAACAACGACGGCGTAACGAACCTGGAGCACTACGAAGCGGCGGACGGCGACCTTGGCGCTTTCCTTGACGCGGCCTTGGGCGAAAACCGGTAGGACCGGCGCGCTTTGAACGAACCGCAGCCGGCGTTCAGGGGGTTATATTCCTGAACGCCGGCTGCAAGCACATAGCCCGGCCGGCCAGTCCATGTCGCCCGGCTCAGTCCGGCAGATTAGGCGGGCTCTCCTCTTCCTCGAACACGGTTTCCTCATTGGTAACCATCCGCACATTTAATGGCCTCGACGGGTCCAAGTGCAGATTTCGCTGCGGGTAAGCCAGCTTGATGCCCGCGTCGCGGAACAAACGCTCGATGCGAAAACGAACATCGCTGCAGATGATCCGCACGTCGTGGCGGTCCGTCATCTCCAGCCAGAAGAAGACCTGGAACACGAGCGCGTTCTCGCCGAACTCTTGTAGCAACACGACGGGCGCGGGATCGTTCAAGACCTGCCCGTGGTCCTGCACGGCGCGCTGCATCAGGCGCGACACCTCGCGGGTGGGCGAACCGTGCGCCACGCCCACCGTCACCTCGAATCGGAGTTGCGAATCGGACAGGGTCCAGTTTACGACCTTCTTCTCAAGGAACGTGCTATTCGGAATGAGAATCTCTGTGCCGTTGAAAGCCCGGACGTGTGAACAGCGCGCGCCGATGTTCACAACTTGACCCAGTTCGCCGTCCACTTCGACATAATCCCGAATGCGGATGGGCTGCTCCGCCATGATGATGATGCCGCTGATGAAGTTGTTGATGATGTTTTGCGCGCCAAAACCCACACCAATCGCCACCGCGCCACCAAAAATGGTGAACACGGTCAGCGGGATGTTCATCGAATACATGGCGTACAACGCGACACCCACGAGCAGCAGGTAATAGAGAATCTTTTCGACGGTGGCCGTCACGTTCTCGTCGAGTTCGGCCCGGCGCAGCATCACATAGCGCACGAAGCGGGACAGGCGCCGGCTGATAAGAAATCCGACGACGAGGATGACAATAGCGATGGCGATCTGCCGCACCGTAAGCGCGTACTCGCCCGCGATGTCGCCGATGACGACCTGATTCCACAAGGCGCTGGCGGAATCCCTGAGTGTATGCCAATAGTCCCGCACTGTAGTCAGTTCGGGCTCGGCGCGAATCGCCGTCGCGATTTCATCGTCCACCCGCTGCGCCAGTTGCTGGATGTCGCGCAATCTATCGAGGTTCTCTTGGTTTAGCTCCCGCCTTTCCTCGAGCGCCTCGAAGGCTTCCTGGGTCACGGCAAACGCGGGGTCGTCAGGGTCCATGGCCTCAAGCCGCTGCTCGAACGCCGCGGCCTGAGTGCGCAGTCCTTCGATCCGCGAGTCGAGCGCGGCGCGGTATTCCCGGATACGTTCGAGGCGATGAGCCGTCTCAGCCGCCATGGCGCGCAAGCCATTGGGATCGGCCATGTTAAACAATTCGTAACGGGTGCGCCAAAGCTGGGCTTCAATGTGTTTGTAATCCAGCAGTTCCTGCAACAACGCCACTCGGCGGCGGGCGGTCTGTGTGATAATCTCGCGGGCGTTCAGAACCCTGCGCCGCTCATGTATCACTTCTTCATCACGCGCCTCAGCAAGCGCTTCGCGCGCCCGCGCCAAACGCGCCTCTTCCGCCGCCAACTCGCTGCGGGCCTCGGCGAGAGCCGCTTCAACATCGAAACGCGCTTGTTCGATATTCTGCAGGCGTTCTTCGAGTTCCTCCGCAGGAAAGCGGACCTGTTGCAGCGCGAGATCCACGTGGCGTTGCGCGCGGCGCAGTTGGGCTTCGCTAATAGCCGCGTTCAGTTCAGCAATCCGCACCGCCAACTCTTGCGTGGTCACGGCTTCTTCCGCGGCGCGCGCGCCCGCGCGTTCGAGTTCGACCCGCCACTCCAAGCGCGGCGTGGCGGCGGGATCGGTATTGGCTTCCAGCTCTTGCCGCGCCTCCGCCAACGCCGCCCGGCGCTCCGCAACTTGCTCTTCAAGGCGGTTCAACTCTTGTCTCGCCCGTTGCGCTTCGAGCGTGTCAGCGTCGTGCTCCAACTCACGCGAGGCTACGATGTCGCGCAAGCCGTCTACATAACTCAGCGTGTACGGCGGCGGGTCGGGGAGCCCTTCGAGAGGGGCGGCCGCGTCCGTCAATTCCGCGTGCGACTCTACCAGCGGGCCGATCTGCGCCGTCATGGCGAGCCGGTGTTCGTAGGAGGCTTTGATCTCCCGCAGCCGGGAGAGGTAGAGGGTAAACTCCTCCTCACTTACGCCAATCTGTGCGGGATAGTCCAACGCCAGTTGTTGTTCTACTTGGGCGGTGTGAGCTTCCAGCTTGGCAAGCGCCGCCTCCAGTTCCTCGCTGTCCGGGATGGCCGGTTCTTCGACGGGCTGTTCAGCGACGGGAAACTCGCATCCGCCAAGCATAAGGGCGCACGCGGCCAGCAGCACAAGGGGCATCCAGGCAAACTGACGGCGAGAAAACTTATGTTTCAGCGTGATCACGAGTAATACGGCTCCAAAATTCCTTGGCGCAAAGCGCCAAACGCACAAACACCGGGGTGCTCTGGGTGACCGGCCTCCCCCGGCGCCGGTGACCCTACCATTAGGCGGAGTATTCCGCCGGGAGTGAACGAGGCACACCACGCCCAAGGTGACATCCCCCTCGACACGCGGACCTCGACCGGCTGTAGCGCGCAGGTAGGAGGCCGCAAATGTTACCTTCAAACAGCAGGCGGGAGGAACGCGTTGGGCGGGCGCGCCCCCTTAGACTATACCACGCCATGCACGGTATGTGCTGGCTACAATAGGCTCTGCACCACAAGACGACGGAAGGCGTCCCGCATTCACCGCAACCGAGTTACGGAATGCTGGTTTGCGCACGGAGCGGGCAGGAGGCTCCAAGACGCGGAAAGCACACAACATTGAGGCGCGAAGGCGCAGTTACCTCGAGTCCTGGGCGGACACTTCGTGGTCGAGGACGGGAACGTCTGCTGGATCAGTAATGCCCACGATTTCGTTGTCGAGCAAAGACAGGTCCGCTTCGAACACTTCGTTGAACACAATCCGAAACAAATTGACGGGGCTCACCGGCCTATTCATGAGACGCTGCTGATCTCTCCCTGGAATTCCCATCAGCGTCAAATTGCTCAGAAGCAATTCGGGCGGAACCTGCCGGAATTCTTCGCGCAAAACACCGATGCCTTGGGATGAGGCGATCAGGATAACTGGCGGGTCCCCCTCGCCGGCCTCCATAATGCTATCGATTGCCCGTTCGAGCCGGCGGTTAGTAAAGGTTAACTGGTCAACGTAGGCCTGCACGTAGTCTGTCCAGCTCCCTCGGAATACGTCCCGGCTATCGGAGGTCACCACGGTGCTGCGCTCCGCGCGTCCGCCATCGCGGTTAAATAGAAACGGAGGCCCCGGAATGGACATGTAGGCATAGATCAGGCGCGGTTGCTCGGAAGCAGTGGCCGCCAGTTCCGCCAGACCGTCGAAGACGTGCAGCACACGCCGCCGCTCGACGACTTCGCGCAGGTTGAGGTTGTCGCGGTGGATGACGTAATTCCAGCCCTGAAGGATGCGCGCGGCGACGGTGTGCGCGGCGAGCACCATCTCGAATTCGTTGAGAATATCGCCGGGCCGATGCGTTTCCACGTTCAAGCGCGGCTCGAGCATGGCCAAGCCGGGCGGAAACACGATGATCTCGTAGCCTGCTCGCCGCAGCGCGGTGAAAACGCGGTTGTTGTGATAGAGTTCGACGGCCGGGCCGAGCCCATCGGGGTCGTCCGCCGCGCCGCCAGCGCTTAACGCATGGGCGTAATCCATATTGAGCAGCGACGCCAACGACATGACGGGCTCGGCGTAGTTAGCGACGCTTTGGTTCGCGGCGGCCAAGCCATGGTTGCGCATGGTTTCGAGGAAGGGCAGATTGTTGTATGCGTATGCTTCGCGCAACAAATCGTGCCGCGCATAGCCCTCGAGCACAATCAGATAGATATCCGGCTTGTTCTCCGCGTTGGCTATGGCCTGCTCAAGATCGGGCGGCGGCGGCGCGCTCACTTCAGCGCCGCCCGGCCAGTTGAAGGCGATGTTGGCCAACGATAGAGTGATGAGAATGGCCGCGAACCAGTTGGCGGTGCGGGTCATCAGAATGAATCCGCCCCGCCGCCGCGACAAGTACACCACCACGCCCGTCAGAGCTACCAGATACAATGCAATGCACCACGAAGCGGCGCGCCCAAAGGCGGGCGCCATGATCCCTTCCACGGCCGCTGCAATCAGAACTGCGAGAACCGCCAACGCCAAAAAGGCGGGCCAGGAGCGCAGCTTGGGAGAGCCCCATTGGTAGAGCGCCGCGCCAACGGCGACCGTTATCGCGGCGTAGATGATGTAGTGAACAACATTGCTCCATTGCGCGGCGATTGGCGCGGCTATTGCTATTGTGTTTTCCAAGACGCTCCAGCCCGAGAGCGCGCCAAGTATCAGGGCTGAAGCTATGATGCCGCCTTTGTACGAGTTCCGCGCAAGCCCCCAGCAAACGCCCCAGATCACCAGCGCCGCAATCACTGTAACGGCGGCAGGGCGCATCAGGGTGGTGACAGGCGTCTTTTCGATGTTGTGCGCGTACAACCCCAGCACGGGATACAAGGCCAGCAATGGAGGATGAAGAACCCTCGGGCGCTTTGCTGGCGGCTTTGAATCGGCGGCTTGCGGTTCCGAAGGCGCTTGCGACTCTGTCGTCATAATGAACACTCGCTTAATGAACGTGGTTTTTTCTCAATAAAGAGCAGCATATTGGGCCATGCCCCCAAGCGGCCCGCCCTTCAAAGTCTTGAACCCGACGCCGGCGGCCGCTACGCTTCCATGCGCCGGCAGGACGCCCCAAGCTTGCGACTCCCATTGTACACGCCAGGGGATGCAAACACGAACCCCGCGGCTGCCGCGTCGTCCACAACGGCTTGTGACTCAAAGGCTTAGCGCTCCTGCCGCGATTTGGCGCAGAATTCGCAAACAAAAAGCTTGAACTTTGGCGCCAAATAACGCAAAATACAGTATTGGCTTACGAGAGAGCCCCTATATATGGGGTATCTTCGGGTGGTAGGCCCAATCCCTTTGAAAAGGCGCGCAATCAAGCCGGGGGGGCGCGGGAAAGTCTACCGTCATCGCCAATTGTTACATGGAAGGTGGCGGCGGTCGTTACGCGCAAATCACGCGCTTGGAACTTGAAAAAGACACATAACATGGAATTCGTAAAGCCAGAAGTCTTTCTTGTTGGCGAAACGCGGGTGGCCGAAGATGGCCTGGCCGCGTACCTCGAGCATGTAGGCGCGCCGAATTGGGCTACTGATGCGCCCAGTGATTGCGAGCGGCTTACCGAGATCATGGGCCGGTTGTGTTATCGTTCCTTTGAGCCCGGGCTCAATCCAAATGTGACCCGGGTGCGCGAGGGCAACGCGAATTACTTGGGCCACGTACTCGAGGTGGGTCACGGCAGCGTATTGGAGCACGCCGTCGTGAACTTCATCTTTGCTGACGTCAGCCGCGTGTTTACTCACGAGCTGGTCCGGCACCGCACGGGCACGGCGATGTCGCAGGAATCGCTGCGGTTCGTGCGGCTCGATCGCTTATCGGCCTACGCGCCCGTGCATATCCGCGAGAGTGAGGAAGGCATGGAGGTGTTCGCCCGAACGCTCGAGCAGTTGGAGCAGGTCCAGCGCGAGTTGGCGGAGATCTACGCTATTGAGGACGAAAAGAAGTTCAGCCGCAAAAAGAAGCTGACTTCGGCGTTCCGGCGCGTCGCGCCGATCGGCGTAGCAACGGCCATCGGGTGGTCCTGCAACCTGCGGGCGTTGCGGCACGTCATCGAAATGCGCACCGCGCCCGAGGCTGAGGAAGAAATTCGGCTGGTGTTCGGCCGGGTCTACGAGATCGTGAGAGACCGCTATCCCAACGTCTTCAGTGACTATGAAGCCGTGGAGGAAGACGGTCTTCTTTGGATCCGAGGCAAGAACAGAAAAGTATAGTGCAGCGCCAGCATCCTACTGGCCCGTTCGAGGGCGCCTCTGGGAAGCGGCGTTACAAGGGCGCAGTATCAGTCCACCAATGCTTGGGCTCTTGGTTGAGACGGAAACGAGGCTGCGGAATTAGCGGGGAGGTAACGGCAATCATGCTGTTTGATGTAAGAGAACAATTCAAGCTGTCGGAACGGTTTCTTGAACAGTACAAGACGAAGCAACCCAATTGGGGGCCTTTAGGCTATATCACGTTCAAGCGCACCTATGCCCGAGCGCTGCCCGACCAGGGCGGGCGCACTGAAGAATACTGGGAGACGGTGCAGCGGGTGGTGGAAGGGTGCTACACCATCCAGCTCAATCATTGCCGCAACCTCAAGCTGCCGTGGAATCCGCAGAAGGCGCAACGCTCCGCCCAAGAGATGTTCCGGCTTATGTGGGACTTCAAGTTCCTCCCCCCCGGCCGGGGCCTGTGGATGATGGGCACAGATTACCTCTGGCAGCGCGGGTCCGCCGCGCTGAACAACTGCGCCTTTGTCTCGACCGAAGAGATCGACGTCAATTTTGCTGAGCCTTTCTGCTTCCTCATGGACTTGTCTATGCTCGGCGTAGGGGTGGCCTTTGACACCAAAGGCGCTGGCAAGGTGCTCGTGCAAGAGCCTAAGCGCGGCGGCTATACGCACGTGGTGGAGGATTCCAAAGAGGGTTGGGTTGACCTTGCCCGTTGTCTCCTTGATTCGTACGTTGGCGTGGGCAAGCGTCCCGCACACATCGACTACAGCCAGATCCGTCCCGTTGGCGCGCCGATCAAGACGTTCGGCGGCATTGCGCCCGGTCCGGAACCGCTCAAGGAATGCGTCGAGAATATCGACAAGGTGCTCGCGCACCGTGTGGGCGAGCGGATCAGCTCCGGGGACATCACGGATCTCATGAATGTTATCGGAAAGTGTGTGGTCTCCGGCGGCGTGCGCCGCACCGCCGAGCTCGCCCTCGGCCATCCCGAGGATGAAGAGTACCTGAAGCTCAAAGATCCCGACCTGCACGGCGACAAGCTCATGGCGTGGCGGTGGGCGTCGAACAACAGCATCTCCGCTAAGATCGGCATGAACTACGACGCCGTCGGTAAGCAAACTGCTGTCAACGGAGAACCCGGCTACTTTTGGTTGCGCAACGCCCAAGCTCATGGACGGCTCAAGGACGGGGAGAACTGGATCGACAGCAAAGTGGCTGGCACGAACCCCTGCGGCGAGCAGAGCCTCGAGTCCTACGAGATCTGTAACCTTGTCGAGACGTTCCCTTCCATCCACGAAAGCTTCGAGGAATACAAGCGCACGCTGAAGTACGCCTACCTCTACGCAAAGACCGTCACGCTCATCCCGACACATAACGAGCGCACGAACGCGATCATGTTGCGCAACCGGCGCATCGGCCTGTCGCAGTCCGGCATTGTGGAATCGTTCGAGAAACACGGGCGCCGCACGCACTTCGATTGGTGCGACGCGGGCTACAAATACATTACCGACCTCGACCGCATCTACAGCCAGTGGCTATGCGTGCCCGAGAGCATCAAAAAGACCAGCGTGAAGCCCAGCGGCACCGTGTCGCTGCTGCCCGGCGTCACCCCCGGGATCCATTATCCTCACGCCAAATTCTACTACCGCACCATCCGGCTGGACCGCACCAGCCCGCTCGTCGAGCCTGTTCGGCAGGCCGGATTCCGCATCGAGGAATCGGTCTACGGCGACAACACGCTGGTCGTGTACTTCCCTGTGAAGCAGAAGCACTTCGACCGCGGCAAGAACGATGTGTCCATCTGGGAACAGGTCGAGAACGTTGCGCAGATGCAATACTACTGGGCCGATAACCAAGTGAGCGCCACCGTCACCTTCCGTCCCGAGGAAGCGCGCGACGTGCCTCGTATCCTCGAACTCTACGAAACGCGGCTGAAGTCCATCAGCTTCCTGCCGCTCACGGACCACCAGTACATGCAAGCGCCGTATCAAGAAATCACCGAAGAAATGTACGTGCAGGCCGCTGCCCGTGTTGGTGAGCTCGACTTCACCGGCGTGAACACCGAGGAGGCCGCGGATCTTTACTGCGACGGCGACAAGTGTGAGGCGCCGCTGCCCGAACCGCCGATTGAAGAGCCCGTTCCGGCGGAGCCGGAGCTGTTCAGCCGGGAAGGACAACCCGTTCACGGCGAAGATGAACCGCAAAACGGGTCCGGCGCGGCGGCACAAGCCCAGAAAGAAGAACAACACGCGGAAGAAGAGGAACGCGCCGGCCTCAGCTCATAAACGCCGTCTTACAGCACGCCCAAGACGATACACCGCCCCGCCCTCCAGCTTGTGGAACTGGAGGGCGGGGCTTCGTATCTGCGGGATACCAACGCTTCACTTTGCGCTTGGTGAGGAGACTTGGCGCCGCATTTCCGGTCGGCGTACTTCTCTAGCTACAGCTGGGGACGCGATGGTAAAGGCGTGAAGGCGAGAACGGAAGTAGATTGGAGGAGAAAGACGCTGACAATGTTTTCGGGCGCCGGGGCGCTTGTTGCGCCCCAACGCCCGCTGCATTTTCTGTGTGCGGTCCGGATGCGGCCAGTCTTACCGGGAATACAGCTCGATGACGCCCTGGGTATTGGCTTCGAACGGGATCGTCTCGGGGTTCGGCAAGGCGGTCATGCGGCCTTCGAATGACTTAGGCGACCGTTCCAAAAATTCTGGCATCCTCTGAGGAATGTCTTCGGCGCCTTCCGCAATCATCGGGATCTTGCGGCTCTTCTCGCGTACGGACACTTTCATGCCCGGCATGACGCGAAAGGACGGAATATCGACCTTCTTGTCATCCACCTGGATGTGGCCGTGATTGACCAGTTGCCGGGCCGCTTGGATGGTGCGGCCAAACCCGAGCCGGTAGACTACACAGTCCAAGCGCGATTCGAGCAGCATCAACAGATTGGCGCCTGTTACGCCGCCTAGGCGCTGGGCTTTCTCGAAGGTGCGCCGCATCTGCTTCTCGAGGATGCCGTAATGCATGCGCAGCTTCTGTTTTTCGAGAAGCTGCTGACCGTACACCGACTGTTTCCGGCGCTGATTCTGGCCGTGTTGGCCCGGCGCATAGGGCCGTTTGACCGACGGACAACGCGGACTGCCCCAGATGCAGCTTCCTAACCGGCGGCACAGCTTATGTTTGGGTCCCAAATACCTAGCCATAGACGTTTCTAATCTCTTTCGACTGTTCTTGTTATGCGGAATTGCAAGGCTTGGCCGACGCTGGCCAGCTTCCTTGTTGGGGCATGGGTATGCCCCCCGCCTCGAGCGCCAGCGCACGGGAAGGCAAAGCCTAGCAAATGGAGGTCCAGCAAGTCAAATAAATTCGACGCCTGTACATCGGCGCTCCCAAGCGCGGCCTCACGGCGCGAAGCGCATCGAGTACAAGTCCGCTTCTTCCATGACAAAGCGTAACCTGACCGGTTCCCCCGCGACCCCGCTCAGATTGTTGGAACCGTTCCACGACATGGTGTGTTCGATGGCGTCGCCCACCGCGGGATCGCAATCCGCCAAGCTGTAGCCATTGATGGGCGCGCCCTCGGCGTCCAAAATCTCCGCGCGCACGCTGCCCACCGCGGAGGAGCTGAAATTGATCTGCAGCGCCTCGCCAGAAAAGCGCAGCCGCTTGGTCAGCAACTCGCCTTCCTCGATCCCCGCGTTGATCGAAATGAACCCGTCCGTGCGCAACACGTAGCGGTGACCGCTGCGGTGATAGATGGACATTTCCTCGGGGCCTGTGGGCACAACGTTCAGCGCGGTGTAGTTCGAGCGGTTCCCCCAACGCTCGGGGTCGAGTCCCGGTCGGATGAACGCCTCCTTGAACGAGCGGTCGTACTCCGTCGAGCCCGCGCGCGTACTCATAAACAAGACGTCGGTCGAATCGCCTCGGTCCGGCGCAAAGCGCGTGGGCAAGGCCACGTAGATATGCGGCGCGCGGAAGTATGGGTGTGTCTGATTGGTGTAAAGGTGCTCGCCGGGCCGGTTCGGCGTCATCGCCACCGGCTCGCTCCATTCACGGAAATCCTCCGAGGTTGCGCGGCTGATGCTGCGCAGTCGATCGGGCTCGGTAAAGGTACGGAAGTAGGCGACATAGCGTTCTTCCGCTTCGGACCAGAAGGAG
>PUMX01000500.1 GCA_003552485.1 Candidatus Hydrogenedentota bacterium | reverse complement strand
GCGGATAGAGTCACGGTTCTTCGTTGTCGGTCAGGGAGAAAGATTATGGCGAAAGACAAAGGAATCAACCACTGATGAACACTGATGGACACTGATAACATGAAACCAGAAGGCTGAAACCACGTCGCGGGTCTCTCCCTCGGGGTATCCGGGGGCGAAAGCGCCCGGCGGCCGGGCTTGTATGAAACACCGGTTCTTGGTTAACCGTGTTCTTAGTTCTTTGTTGACTTCAACATTCAGGATTCAACGATTCAATGATTCAAAATTACCATTAGTCTCTCCCTCGGGGTATCAGGCGCTTCTCGCCGGCGGTCGGGCTTATGTGAAACACGGTTGTTTGTGCTTCATCCGTCGTTCTGCGATCTACGACCTACGACCTACAACCTACGTTCACCGGTGTTTCTGCCCCGGGGTATCAGGCGCTTCGCGCCGGTGGTCGGGCTTTACAGAGCCGCAATAGAAAACACGAAAATCAAATCAAACTGAAAAATCAAGGATGAAAACGATGACAAAAAATAACCGCCGCCAGCCGTCCGCCGGCACCCGCGATCAGCGCCCGAACATTGTTTATTTCTTTGTCGATGACATGGGCTACGGCGATGCCTCGTGCTTAAATCCGGAAAGTAAAATCCAGACTCCGAATATCGACCGCCTGGCCCGGGAGGGGATGACCTTTACGGACGCGCATTCGACTTCCTCTGTATGTTCGCCCTCGCGTTACGGCGTTCTTACCGGACGCTATAATTGGCGGTCTTCTTTGCAGCGCGGCATTGTCGGACCATACGGCGACCCCTTGATTGCGGAAGACCGATTGACCGTTCCCGGTTTTTTAAAACAACATGGCTACCACACCGGCTGCATTGGCAAGTGGCACCTGGGTATGGGATGGGACTTCGAAGCAAAGGAGGGAGACTTCTATCTTCGCCCGAACAAAGGAGCTGATATCGATAACCAGCCGGCCGATATCGAGGCCACCGCGGAACAACGAAAACTTTGGCACAATGCTTTTTCAAAGCCCACCACCGGCGGACCGACCACGCGAGGCTTCGATTATTACTTCGGAGTCGATATTCCCAATTGGCCGCCTTATTGCTTTATCGAGAATGACCGCACTGTCGGCAGCCCCTCTGAATTCCTGCCAATGCGCCTGGTTGGCAACAACCTGGCTAACTTTACCGGTCCGGCCATGCCTTATTGGAACTTTGAACAACTGCTGCCCACCTGGGCAAAAAAGGCGGACCAATACATCGCCGAACGTTCGACCGACGATCAGCCGTTTTTCCTTTATCTGCCTATGACCTCGCCGCACACCCCCTTGTCCGTAAACAAGCCGTGGATCGGCAAAAGCGGCCTGGACAATCTTTACGCCGACCTGGCAATGGAAACCGACGACGTATTCGGCCGGGTCCTCGAATCACTTGAACGACATGGAGTGGCCGACGACACTCTGGTCATTTTCGCCAGTGACAACGGCTGCGCGCATTATATTGGCATCTCCAAAGAGGGAATAGGAGGCGAGAAAGCCCTGGAACCGCAGGGGCATTATCCGAGCGGCCCCTATCGCGGCTATAAATCCGATGCCTGGGACGGCGGCCACCGGGTCCCTTGTGTCGCCCGCTGGCCCGGGGTGATCGAAGCCGGTACTGAGTGTGGACAGTTGGTCTGTCTCTCCGACTTGATGGCGACCTGCGCCGAAATCATCGGCGACAAACTGCCGGACAACGCCGGCGAGGACAGCGTCAGCATGACGCGGTTGTTCCGCGGGCAAGACACGCCGATCCGCGATCATGCCGTGCATCACTCCATTACCGGCAAATTCGCCATTCGCGACGGACGTTGGAAACTGGTGCTCTGCCCCGGCTCCGGCGGCTGGACGAAGAATGACGCGGAAGCCGCCGGCGAAGGCCTGCCGCTGGCCCAGCTCTATGACCTGCAGAAAGATCCCGGAGAACAGAATAACCTGGCGGCCAAACATCCAGAGCGAGTCAAGTCTATGCTTGCATTGCTCAAACAAATTGTCGCCGACGGTCGAAGCACCCCCGGCCCAAATCAGCAAAACGATGCTGAAGTCGATATTTGGAAACTCGAAACCATGCCCGGTGTCGACGCCGCAATGCTGGATGATTACTGAGAAGATTACAAACAACTGAAAGCGAACTACGGCGATAAACTGACCTTCTGGGGGGGCTGAGCACCCAGCAAACGTTGCCGTTTGGCTCCCCCGACGAAGTGCGCCGCGAGGCCCGACATGTTCGCGAAATAATGAGCCATGGCGGCGGCTACATCTTCTCTCCTGCCCAAGCCATCCAGGGCGATGTGCCGCTAACCAATATCAAAGCGGTGCTCGATGTCGCCCGTGAGTCAAGGAGTGCCTGATACCATCCCGTCGCGGGGACTGAAACCCCCGGTTGACTTTCCTGCCTGTAGTACGGAGGACTCAGACCATCCTTTCTCTGACAGCGAAGGAAGCAATTTTTCTGTCCCCAATTTTTCTGTCAAAAAACAGCATCCCGCTTGACATCGGCGTATTGCTTCGTTAGATTGCGTCAGTCCTTAGGAATACGGCCCCTTGCGTAAATGCTGAGAATGCCGATTTTTCCTGGGAAATTGAAGTGCTGTGCCAAGTTAACAGTATGGCTTGAGCTATGCGCCACTTCTGCGCCGCCCCGCCCCGCCCCGCCCAAACTCCGCTTGCAAAGCAGAGCTACGAAGCACAAGCAGAGTTGCGAAAGGCGCCGCCCCTCGCAGCGCTGGATCCCAATCCGGCGTTATGTTGTGCCCACTGAACCGGTGGAGGCCCACCGGCTCCAGAAGCCCTCTGGCGCAGGCGGAATTTCCGGCTCGAAGAGCGCCGTGGAGCGCCCGCGCCCCCGCGGGCATAAATGAAGGGCGTACAGGCGGAATTTCCGGACGAAGGCCGCATAGAGGAGCCTGGGCCTCCAGCCTGCGACGGCTGGCGCTGTAGAGATAGTGCGGCGATTTATCGCCGCTTTTAAACCCGGGACTCGCCACTGGCAAATAGAAAAAAAGCTGGCGAAATC
>PUMX01000299.1 GCA_003552485.1 Candidatus Hydrogenedentota bacterium | reverse complement strand
TCGTAGCTGATGGTCTTCAACGCCTCGAATATGGGCGCGAAGTCAACATCGCCAAAGCCGGGGCCTTCGAGGTTCTCGTCATTGGCGTGGAAGTGTCTGAGGTAGCGCGCGTATTTCTGAATGACGGTGGGCCGGTCTTCTTCTTCGGTGGCCATGGCCTTGACATCGAGCAATAGCTGGAAGTTGGGATGACCTATGCGCTCGATCAAGGCAACTGTTTCAGCGGCGTTGCTGCAGAAATTGGTCTCATGGGTTGAGAGCGGCTCCATGCAGATGGTCACGCCGCGCTCCTCACAGGCGGGCAACGCCTTCTCAAAGACTTCCACTGCGTAGTCCGTGGCCTGATCCATAGTCACGCCTTCCAGCAGATTCCGCTGTTTGGGCGAGCCGAACACCATGATCTCGCCGCCGACATCGCCGCATAGATGCGCGAGGTCAACCAGATATTGCGCGGTCCTGTCACGGATCTCGGGGTCCGTGTGAGTGAGATACATGCCATCGGGACCGATCATCAACCAGTGAAGTCCCAGGATGTCCAGACCGGCCTGTTCGGCCCGTTGGACAATGTGTCGGCGTGTAGATTGCGGAATCTCGCTGGCGTATTGGGCTAGGGTGAAGGGAGCGATTTCGAGCCCGTCGTATCCAATTTCTTTGACATAATCGATGGCGCGTCCGATATCGCCCCACTCTTTGAAGATCTCGCTGCAAATCCCAAACTTCATCGCTATTTTTTTGCTTCCTCTATGGGTTTGTGTTTTTCGGGGTTGTAGACAAACACGTTGTTCCCCCCCGAACGTTTGGCATCATACATCATAGCGTCGGCGAACTGGATGAAGGTGGGCAACGAATAGCCGTCGCGATAGGACATCAACCCCATGCTCAGCGTCAATTCGTCGAAGCGTTTTGCTTCAAAGCTTTGGCGGATACGCTCAGCGATCTGAAGCGCCTGGCGTTCGTCGGCTTCCGGCAGAATAACCACAAACTCGTCTCCGCCATAGCGGAAACCGGTATCCACATGGTCGCGGGTGCAATCGAATACGACTTGGCCCACGGCTTGAAGCACCTTATCCCCATCCAAGTGGCCGTGAGCGTCATTGTACTGCTTGAATCGGTCGATATCAAACAACAGCAGGGAGAGCGGATGTTTCTGCCGGCGCGCGCGCTCAATTTCAGCTTTCAAGCGATCGTAGAAGTAACGCTGATTGTAAAGGCCCGTCAGGTTGTCGCGAATAGACAACTCGTGGAGTTCGTGCTGTAAGCGGCGTTGTTCAGTGATATCCTTGCAAATGGCAAGCAAGGCGGGCCTACGGCGGTTGGAGCCCTTCACCAACGAAACGGACATACTCACGGGCGCTTTCTGGCCGTCACGGCGGATCAATTCGGTTTCGTAGTTCTGCAGCGGGGTGTCATACGTAATGCGTCCGCGCAGCACTCGTAACTCTTCGGCGCCACCCGCGAATAGTGTGGCGGCTGCCCGGCCTTGGAATTCGGCCTCGGAATAGCCGAGCATGCGCAACGCGCCGCGATTCGCAAACTCAATCTTGCCATCATTGTCAATGGTGACGATGGCGTCGACCGTGGAATGAAGGAGATTCTCGAGATACTCCTTGGTATCATATAACTCGCGATTGAGCCGTTCGAGATCCTCTGTGGCGATCTGAACGCGGGATTCCAACTCCTGCTGGTAGCGTTGGGCATCCAGAATCAGCGCCCGTTTTTCCACCGCGCGCGTGACCGAGATGCTGATCTCGCTCATGTTGAAGGGCTTGAGGACGTAGTCATCGGCGCCAACGCGCACAGCCTGCACGGCGTTGTTGACGTCCATGATGGCGGTAACGATGATAATGGCGAGATTTTCGTCGAGTTCCTTGGCGCGGCGAACCACATCAATGCCGTTCATTTCCGGCATGCGGACATCGGTAATCAGCACATCAAAAGGCTGGCGTTCCAGCCAGCCAAGCGCTTCGAAAGGGGATTCAGTGGTTTGACACTCGTAATGCTGGGCGTCGAGACACGCCTTGAGCACTTCCAGCACGCTGGACTCATCATCTAGAATCAATACGCGAACGCTCAAAGGGCATGGTCTCCCACAGGAGTCGTATGAGGACGCAAAACGAGCCGCTAATCCCCCTTCACCGGACAGTGCAAAGTCTATTGGTGATTTACAGCCATTTCACCACGGCGATCATGACGAAGATCGAGCCGACGCCCAGCCACATTTGCCAACGGTCCGG
Organism: Candidatus Hydrogenedentota bacterium; assembly: GCA_003552485.1. GTDB lineage: Bacteria > Hydrogenedentota > Hydrogenedentia > Hydrogenedentales > SLHB01 > PUMX01. The sequence goes on along the minus strand of PUMX01000299.1, from coordinate 810 downwards.
CATCTTATCTTCGTCGAGCCCTCGGCCCTCAAACAAACCCTCGACGCCTTCGCGCTGGGTGTAGTCTGCATGGGCGACATCGGCCACTCCCCCCAACAGAAGAACGAGGAGAAGCGTCAACGCAACGGCTGCTAGCATTTTGTTACGGGCCATATCTAAACACCTCCCTGAGCGCTATGTCTCTTACCCACACCGTCTATATTGTACCATCTTTGGAGCCGACAAGACGAAGGATTCACTGCGCGCTCACATGGATTCTACTGCTCGTTGTGTATCGAAGGAACCGTCGAGAATACATTCTAGCGCCTTTCCCCGGCTTAAGCAACCGATGCACAGGCCATGAGAACAGCTTATACCTCGACGACTCAGGCGTCATCTTCGCTTTGATTCTCTTCGGTCTCGTCCGAACGCCGGTCAGCCCGGCCTTCCTTCAGGGCTTTGCGCAACGTCTTATCGGCCAAACTTGCGCGCGCCAGCTCGCGTTTCTCGACAGCGTACCGCATACGAATATAGCTAATATCAAATATTGCCAAGAAGACGGCGATGAGCAGGAACAGCACACAAATCCCCCAGTACAGAAGAAACGCCCCTATGGACTGACGCGGAAGCTCGCCTTCCGCGCCGTACCATGTCATAACGGCCGCACAAGCGAGGGCCACCCCGCTTGCGATACGCCATTTGGTCTGCAAGTGCATGAACCAGGGCCGTTTCAATTACCGGCGATCGGGCACCCACACCCGTTCTTCGTAGGTTTCGCCGGAATCCGTGCGCACCATTCGCGTCACATACCGCCCATGTTCCACCTGAGGT
>PUMX01000217.1 GCA_003552485.1 Candidatus Hydrogenedentota bacterium | reverse complement strand
ACCTCCGGCGTGATGGTGGTGGCGAAGAGTCAGCGCGCGTTTCTGTCCCTTTCCGAGCAAGCCCGTGAACATACCTTCGATCGCCGCTACCTCGCTTTAACCGAGGCGAACTTCAAGGAGGATCGCCTCCGCATCGAAGCGCCCGTCGGCCGCAGCCTGGCGGATCGCAAGCGCATGAGCGTGACCAGCGCGACGGGCCGTGACGCCGTGACACATGTCGAGGTGTTGGAGCGCTTCCGCATCGCCACCTACGTGACCATCACCTTGGAGACCGGCCGGACGCATCAGATCCGTGTCCACCTCCGCTATTCCGGTCACCCCGTGCTCGGCGACCCCGTCTACGGCGTGGCCGACTTCCGCAAATGGCCCGGCGGTTCGGAATCCCGAAAAGCCCTCCAAGCCCTGCGCGGCCAAGCCCTCCACGCCACACTCCTCGGCTTCGAACACCCCGCCACCGGCGAACGCATGACCTTCACCGCGCCCCCGCCCGAGGATTTCCAGGCGGCGCTTGAGGCGTTAAGAACGGAAGCGGAAGAGCTATAGGATGAAACAGCACCGGCTCACCGCCTACCGGCAAAGAATATTGTTTCGACTGATGAGGGAAAGGCCGACGTAGCAGGCGGAGCATAGCATACCGTTATTCCGCGTTTCTTTGGGATGCGCCGTGAGCGTTGAAGAGCCTATAATCAAGCCAGAAATACTATAAGACGGAAATTGGACCCTTAATCCCTCGGGAGGCGGTTTGGGAGGGGATGCAGGCATTGTTCGATAGCCATAGAGGGTTGTATACATGAAGGCGCATGAGTTCAGTCAAATAGCAACCACAACTCTTGCGCTGATTCTATTGACGGTGTGCGTGTTGGACGCCGGCGCCACGGATGGCCTCGGGAGGGAGTCTGAGGGGCATAGCCGACAGCTCTTGGTGCGCTTTGAGCCGGGCCTACAGGCCGCGGGGCGCTCCATGGCTCACGCAGAACTTGGAACAGCGCGGGCGCACCGGTTTCGCCGCATCCCCGTCGATGTGGTGACGGTTCCGCAAGGCGCCAATCTTCCGGAATACATCGCCGCTTATGAGGCCCGTCCGGACGTGGCCAACGCAGAACCGAATTACTCGATTCAGGTGCAAAGCGAGCCCAACGATCCTCTCTTTGACAATCTTTGGGGCCTTCACAACACCGGTCAAACTGGGGGAACCCCCGGCGCGGACATCGGCGCCCTCGAAGCTTGGGAGTACGCCACGGGCAGCGGCGAGGTCATCGTGGCGGTACCCGACACAGGCGTTGACTACAACCACGAAGATCTCGCGGAGAACATGTGGGAGAATCCTCAGCCAAGCCCCCGTTTGGGTGATATACATGGCGCGCGTTGGACAGACGGCGACGGCACGCTTACCAGTGGCGATCCCATGGATGAGAACAGCCACGGGACTCACGTAGCCGGAACCATAGGCGCCGTGGGCAACAACGAACTGGGCGTCGTGGGCGTTAATTGGGTGACCCAGCTCATGGCGCTGCGGTTCATGGATGAGGAGGGAATGGGCTCGGTGTCGGACGCAGTTGCGGCGATTGAATACGCCATCGAGCACGGCGCCGATATCATAAATGCCTCGTGGGGGACCGAAGACCGTTCGGACACCCTTAAGGCCATTCTGCAGGAAGCGGCCGACGCGGAAGTGCTGGTTGTGGCCTCCGCAGGCAACAATGATAGCGATAATGACGAGACGCCTTTTTACCCCGCCAGCTTCGACCTGCCCAATATTATCTCGGTGGCCAGCAGTACAGACGAAGACGCTCGATCCTCCTTTAGCAACTGGGGGAAAGAGTCGGTCCATCTGGCCGCGCCGGGTTCGCTAATCAAGAGCACAATACCGGGCAATGAATACGGCTACAAGGCTGGAACCTCCATGGCGGCGCCCCATGTTTCGGGCGCGGCGGCGCTGTTCTGGTCCGTAAACCCAGAAGCTTCGTACGGGGCAGTGAAAGATAGGATTCTAGAGACCGTCACCCCATTGGAGGCTTGGGAAGACCGTGTTATTGCAGGGGGCCGCTTGAATGCGGGGACGCTTCTCGACACAGCCATATCCACCGGTGAGTTGACCGTGACCATCGAGCCGGAAGCGGCGGTTGAGGCTGGCGCGCAATGGCGCGTCGTCGGAGAACAGACCTGGCGGAACAGCGGCGAGCGCATCACCCTTGGGACCGGGGAATACGAGGTGGAATTCGCCGAGCTGGAGGATTGGGTAAAGCCATCCCCCTTAGACATGGACGTCACGGAGGACACCGTTACCTCGGACACCGTGGAATACGAACGCGCCCAGGGGAGCCTCGAAGTGCGCGTCACCCCCGAAGGCGCCCGCGAAGATGGCGCGCAATGGCGCGTCGTCGGAGAACAGACCTGGCTGGACAGCGGCGAGCGAATCACCCTCGACACCGGCGAATACGAGGTGGAATTCGCAGAACTGGAGGAGGAGTGGGTAGAGCCAAGCCCGGTAAGCGTGAACATCGTCAAGCACACCGTTACCTTGGAAACCGTGGAGTACGAACACGCCCAGGGGAGCCTGGAAGTGAACATCGAACCCGAAGGCGCGCGCCAGGACGGCGCCCAATGGCGCGTCGCGGGCGAGGCCCTCTGGCAGGACAGCAGCGAGCAAATCACCGTGGACATTGGCGAGTACGAGGTGGAGTTCGCACGCCTTGACTACTGGGTAACGCCGGAACCTTTATCGGTGGAGGTGCAGCCGGATGCCGTCACGGCCGAAAGCGTCGAATACGAACGCGGCGTGGGGATATTGGAAGTCATCCTTGAGCCGCCGGAGGCGGTGGAAGATGGCGCGCAATGGACCGTTGATCATGGCGCCACACTTCACAAGAGCGGCGAGACCGTCGAAGTCGAGGCGGGAGAGCATTGGATTATGTTTACGCCGGTACGCCAATGGAAGGCCCCTGAAGCCCGACGCGTGGAAGTGCTCCACGATAGGGTCACCACAGAGCACGCGACCTACCAATCGACCCCAGTGGCGGGAGTGCCCGTAAGCCGCCCCGCTGGT
>PUMX01000232.1 GCA_003552485.1 Candidatus Hydrogenedentota bacterium | reverse complement strand
ATGGCGAAGTGCTCGAAGTTGGTGAGCACGGACAGGGGCAGCTTGGCCGACCAGGCGTAGCGGCGCAGTTGGAAGGCGGGGGCGGGATCCTCGGCGATGTCCGTCGAGGGGCGTTTCGTCTCGACGAAGAACTTGCGCTGGCCGCCGATGCGGAAGCCGTAGTCCGGCGCTTCGGTGGCGCCGCCGACCCTGAGGGCGTCCTCGTGGACGACGTCCTTGTAGGCTTCGGCGAAGCCCTGCTCATTGTCCACGTCCCAGCCCAGGGCCTTGAAGAGGGGATCGATGAACTCCTGGCGGAGTTGGGCTTCCTTGTAGTTGGGGGCGGTATAGGCGTCGCGGTGATCTTCGTAGCGTTGGACGAGTTCGTACACGATGGATGGAGCGGTGTCTGGGCCATTGTTGATCATGGTGGGTGAAGTGTATCAGACGGGTGGGATGGCTGGGAAATACATTCCCCTAAATCCCCCTTCGCAAGGGGGACTTTTTGTGGCTCCGATTTGCAATCGGACGATCACGTCACCACCGATTACCACGGCTCGCATGGCCCGCGACTCTTGGGCTGGGTGCTGCGCCGAATACAATTCGGCCCCACGATCTGCGTCACAGGAGGACTTTTACCGATACGTCCCGCTGCATCTTCCTTTCAAAAGCACTTTGAGCGCTACCGGCAGAGCCTTCTATACGTGCTGGGCGGCAAGCTGCGCACCACCGGCGAAATGTTCCGGTGCGCGGTAGGCATGGAAGAACTCCTCACCAACACGCGCGTCCGCATTTCCACCGAAGGCCTGGCGCCCCTCGAAACGCTGGAGTTTGTGCACAATCACCTCATCCACTACCTTTACGCCCGGCGCTCATTGGCCCCGCGCGTGGACCCGCCGGATCTCGCCGCCCTGGTTGTCATCGAAGAAGCGCAAACGTTCTTGCAGCCCAGGACCTCGGGCATCCCGTATTACCAGGAGATTCTGCTCCGGTCCCGGAACATGGGCCTGGGCTTTATCCTGGTGGTCCAGGATCTCGGGCGCATTGATCCCACGATTTGCGCCGCCTGCTCGAACTTCTTCCTGTTCGCCCAGCCGTCAGCCGCCTTCGCTAAACATCGAGCCGCTGCCGTCTCCGTCAGCTGAGGATGGGCGGGGGGACGCGGCGGTCATGCTAAAGCGCGCTCAAAAAGCGTACAAGTCGTTCCAATACAAGACGGCGCGGCGCTGGGCGGAACGGGTGCTCGGCCTTGGGCGCGCCACGCAGCGCCAGAAACTCGAAGCAAGCCTCTGGGCGGGGGCGGCCGCGTATCTCATGGACGACGCCGAAACCGCGCGGCGGCGCTTCCGGCAAGCCCACCAGACCGGCGCGAATCCGGGCCTGTCCGCCAAATGGTTCCCCAAGCATATGATCGAGTTCTTCGAAAACGCTGGACAAAACAGCCAAGGCCCCGCCGGGGAACAAAGCGGGCGTTAAACGGTCTATTACCCCAAGAGAAGGCGTTGAGCCGGTACGCCCGCATCCGCTCGCGTCGCGCATCAGATATAGTTGAGGAGGCAGGCGATGAAATTGTATACCCGCAAAGAAGCGGCCCGGGCGCTAAAGGTCGGGCTGCGCACGCTGGACCGGCGGCTGGCCACGGGCGAGTTGGAATGTTTCCGGCTGGGCGATGGGCCCCGGGCGCCTGTGCGCATCGCCGGGGAGCATATCGCCGAATACCTCAGGCGCTGCTCGGGCGAGACGCGCGAAAGCGCACGCGAACGCGCCCGGCGCATCGCCGGGCAATGACGCGCCGCTCAAATGTTGTCCGCGGCCGCGTTGTACGTGGTCTGGAAGTGCGCGTAGCGCTGGGTCACCCAGGTCGTCGAGTGGCCCAGCCAGCCCGCCAGCACATGCAGGCTGGTCCCGGCGATGGCGTGGCGCGTGGCGAAGGAGTGGCGCAATTGATGCGGCGTCGTCCTAATCCCGGCCGATTCGCACACCTGTTGAAAGGCTTTCTTGAAGTCCGCCCGGTACGCTGTTTTTTCCTCGCCCGCCCGCGTGCTTTCCAGAATGTATCCCGCCTCCTGGCGGTGCGCCGCCAAAATCTCACCGAGCCGGGAATGCATGGAGATGATCCGCGGCTTTCGGTTCTTGGTCGAAAAACCGCCGTCGTTCTGGACCTTGATAACGCGGTTGGCCCAGTCTATCCACTCCCAGCGCGCGTAACACGCCTCGCGCCTGCGCAGCCCCGCGTAAGCCATGAGCGCGATGGCCAGATAGACGTTGCGGGCTTCTATGCGCTTGACGTACTTCGTCTCGCCGTACCCAAGCGCGGCGTCCAGCAACGCCTCCACCTGTTCTTTGTCCAGGTAGGTTTGGTCGAGGCGCTCGGGCGTGCGCAGCCGCTCCACGCCGGCGACGGGATTCTCCCCAGTGTACAGGCCCAGCCGGATTGCATGACCCCAAATGGCCTGCAGAGTCTTTAGCGCACCGTTGATGCTCACGGGATCGAGGCCAACCCCCTCGGGTTTGCGTTTTCCCTGCCGGAGCAGCTTGGCCTTGAAGGATTCGATGTCCCGGCGGGAAATGTCTCCTAAACGGCGCGCTCCCGTGTACTCCACTAGCTGATGAAACCAGACTTCGTATCCTTCCAGCACCGAGCGCAACCGATGAACGAGGGCCCACGCCGAAAACGACTCCCAGAATTCGCCGCAACGGGGATTGCGCGCCTCGGAATCCTCTGCCTCAGCGACGCGCAAAGACACGGGCTTGCGCTCGCTCAAGAGCGCCTCGATCTCCTGCCGCAGCCGGACCGCCTCGCGTTTGCTGCGCGTGCGAAGCGAGCGCGCCACTTGCTTGCCGTTCACCCGGTAGGTGATGTACCAAACGCCGCTTTTCGTTTTCCGCCACAACGTAGCCATCACAATTGCCCTCCAAAATGAAAGACCGTTCATTCCCTCACTTTGGCCTCGTTGCGGCCGGAAACTGCCGCCGGAGTGTTATACTTTGCGTTATACTCCAGCGTCCGGACACACAAAAAGGCCAACGGCTGTGTGTCGTAAGCCATTGGCCTGCAGAAACTTATGGAT
>PUMX01000420.1 GCA_003552485.1 Candidatus Hydrogenedentota bacterium | reverse complement strand
GGATTTGCGTGGTTTCTCCAATACAGACCTCAAAGGCCCGAAACCCGTGTTCATGCGCCTTCGAAATGGCCTGCGCCGTCGGCATGTCCGCAGGAAACAACCACTGGTTGACAGATGGAATCATGCGCCCCCCCGTTTCTCGTATTAGCCCGGACCGCTTCGGCGCAACCTCCCCAATCATCGGGGCCGACACAAGCCGACGCTATCCGAATCTACTCCCCTTCGCCTCTGCAGGCGTTTGCGCCTTATGCGCTCGATCCCCGCCACAGGCGGCTGATCTCATTTACCGATGTCCCACAAGGGTTGGCCCGGATTTCCGGCTCACCGCGAGCCCGTGCGGTCCGGGGCAACCTCTTCGACAATCTTCATGAGCCGGCGTCCGTATTCTGTATAGGTCTGATACAGCCGGTCCGCGTCGCTGGTGCGTTCGCCCGTGTGAATGACGGCGGCGAGATGCGGTTCGATAGAAATGCCGCCATCGTAGCCCTTACCCAGCAGATCGCCGAGAATCTCGCGGACATAGCCACCGCCCTCGCCGCAGTAAGTATATATGTCCTCGCCATCCACCTTCTTGGCGTCCTTGATGTGAACATAGACGATGTCGTCGTAGACCTTCTGGTAATAATCCCAGGCGTCCTGCCCATACGTAACCGGATTGCCGGTATCGAATACCACTTTGAGCGCTGGACTGTTCACTTCGCCCAACAAGATGTTGCTGTTCTCCGCCGACAGCCCGCCCCAACCACTGCAGTTCTCGTGCACGAGCGTCACGCCGTTGTCTTCAGCAAGTTTCGCCAGTAGCTTCATGCGCCGAATGGATTCGACGCGCCACGCCGCTTCCTCGATGGGTTTTTCAGGATCATTGGGATAACTCATGACGCGGATGAACGGCGTGCCCATTCGCTGCATGCGGGGAATAGCCTGTTTGAGGTCATCAATATCAACTTGCACGTCACTGGTGATGGGGCGCGCCCAATTGGCAATGGCGCTGCCAAAACACGAGACTTTCATGCCCGCTTCCGACACCGCGGCGTAGACCTTGTCAAAAGCCTCGTCGGACAGCTGAGTAATGTTTACACCATCCACCATGCGCAGTTCCAGATGGCTCCAGCCCAATTCCTGATGCGCCTTAATCTGGGTTTCAATGGCCTGACCGGCCTCGTCGGATATGCCTGAGTAAAACATGCTGAACTCCTTCCGTTGCGGCGCCCGGACAAGACGTCCCACGCCGTGATCGACTTGTCAGACCCGGATCAGGGCCTGTTCCACTTTGTCCCGCGTTGCCCGGTCTTGTAGCAGCTCAATCAATTCGAGGGCGAAATCCATGGCCGTTCCGGGACCGCGCGACGTTACAATCTGACCGTCACGCACCACGGCGTCATCCGTGACTTCCACGTCATTGAGGCCGAGCTTGTCGAGCATGCCGGGGTAACTGGTAGCCTTTCCGCCGCTGAGCACGCCCGCCTTGCCTAAGACAATGGGAGCTGCGCATATGGCGGCGACAAACTTGCCGCTGTCCGCCATCTTTCGCAGCAGTTCGCCAACGCGCGAATCATTGCTCAGATTATCCGCGCCCGGGAGCCCCCCGGGCAACACCACCATGTCGTACTCCTGTTGTAGTGCTTCGTCGAGGTTCGTATCGGGCAGCAAACGAACGCCGCGACTCGCCTTTACTGGTTCGTCGTCAAGCCCCGCCGTAGTTACGTCGATGCCGGCGCGGCGAAGAAGATCGATGATGGTTACGGCCTCGAGCTCTTCGCAACCTTGCGCTAAAGGAACCAACACTTTCGCCATGAGTGAACCTCCTCGTCAACAACGGGCCGCGCCTTGCTGATGCGTGGCGGACCGTTGATCGGATGAACGTAGTGGCCTGTTTTCGGGCGGTATGATAACAGTTTCACCGGGTTTCACCGAAATCGGCCGCCTCGCATATGCCGGAAAGGGCTGGTAGGCCGCGCCGCGTCCATGGGGCTTGTGTGGTTTTCGGTGATGCAATATGCTGGTTTACATTGAAACTAAAGCCGTTGGCAAGAGAAATGACTGGAGAATTGGCGATGAGCAACTTTCAGCGTGGGGCTTTCCTTACTGTGTTGGCCGCGATCCTACTGGCTGCGCCACAAGCCAGCGCAGACGATAGCGCGGCCTATATAACCCCGAATGCGTTCACGGGCTGTGACGCCGGGCGCATCAATCAAGCCATTGAGCAAGCTGCGGACACGGGCCAGCGCGTGGTAATTCCGCGCCGTAACGAGCGCGAAGACGAGACCGTGGATATCTGGCTGCTCGATTCCGCTATCCTCGTTCAGAGCGGCGCCACTCTCGAACTCGACAACTGCCATATCAAACTTTCGGACCAGAGCCGCGACAACATGATCCGCAGCGCGAACTGTGGGCTCGGCGTCACCGAAATCGAGCCTATGCGCGACATCCACATCTATGGCGTGGGCAATGTGTTGCTCGAAGGCGCCGACCGGCCGCGCGCCACCGGCGACAGCGGCAAAACGCTGGGCGAACGCACCTATGGAACAGACGCGGGCATCGAGGGCGAAAGTCAGACGGGCGATTGGCGCAATATCGGGATTTTGTTGGCGCACGTCGAAAATTTCCGCATCGAAAACCTGCGCATGAAAGACACGCACGCCTGGGCCATCTCGCTGGAACGCTGTTCGGCGGGATATGTGGGCAATATCGAGTTTGACTCACGCGAGGGCAAGGAGATCGATGGCGAATTCGAGACCATTCTCAATCAGGACGGTTTGAATCTGCGTGTGGGCTGCCATGATATCACCATCGAGAACCTTTCCGGCCGCACGGGCGACGACTTGCTTGCGTTGACCAACTTGGCGCGCGCCGAAGGCGGCGCCGAACCGGGCGGCACGGAATCGACCCAGGTGAGCGGCGGAACGTACCGCGACGGCGACGACCTGCGCAATGTCTACATTCGCAACATCCGCGGCCGTTCCGTGGGCCGGCACGGCGTGGTTCGGCTGTTGAATACACGCCAAGGGCGGCTCTACAACGTGGTTCTTGATGGCGTTGTCGACACCGCGCCGCCGG
>PUMX01000551.1 GCA_003552485.1 Candidatus Hydrogenedentota bacterium | reverse complement strand
TGTATTCACGGACGCCACCGGCGCCGAAACCGAGTTGCGCTCCTTTGGTCTCCGCTCAAAAGACGCCAATGCCCACATGGAATTGCGAGAACAACCAGCGATCTTGTACACAGCCGGAGAAAACCTCAGCGAACCATCGGAGTTCATCATCGACCTTGACCGCAACTCGGCCCCCAGCCAGATCGTGGCGGCGATGATCGAGCCCGAAGACACGCTCGAAGCGACCCTTGAGGCCGTGGAAGCGCGAATCGCCGAACACCGGCAGCCGGGCCAGGAGCCGCCTGGCCTTGGGGCGTCCGACCGCTTGCTCGTCCCCGATATGGTCTGGGAAATCACCCACCGCTTCAGCGAGCTCGAAGGCCGCGCCTTCCGGAACGAGCCGCTTGAACCACAGTCCCTCGATATCGCCGAACAGGACATCGCGTTTCGTCTTGACCGCAGCGGCGCCCAACTGCGGTCCAGAGCCGAAGCCGTGTTGGTGTCCGAATTGCGGGTATTTGTTTTCGACCGTCCGTTCTTGCTCTACATGAAGAAACGCGGCGCGGAAACGCCCTACTTCGTGAAATGGCTCGGGAACGCCGAACTGCTCAATGATTGGTAACCTAGACCGTTTCCGGCAGCCTTCCGTCACCCCGGCCCCGCCACCTTGGCCTCTTTGCCCGTGACGCGGCGGAACCATCGCAAGCAACGATGGGCGGGGTCCGTAGGCTCCATGAAGAGCATGGGACAGGATCCGGCAATGAACGTTATACCCCGTTCGGCAGCGGCGGCGACCGCGTCATCCGGCGCGTTCGGCCCCGCGAAACCGCCGTGAAGCCACACATGGCGGATCCCAAGCTCGCCGCACTCCTCGATAAGGGCGCGCGCTTGCTGCGCCGGCGTCGCGATAACAACGGCGTCCACACCGCCATTGATGGACTTGATATTGGGGTAACACGCGTCCCCCTCGACGAAATCGGCGCTGCGGTTGATGGCGTACATATCATAGCCGCGTTTGCGCAATCGCTTGTAGATACCGTTCCCAACGCCGCCTTTGCGCGACACGCCGACGACAGCGATGCGTTTTTGAGCAAGAAATTCGCGGGCTGCTTGGTCCAATGTGGGCATGAGGCTGCTCTTTCCTTTAAGTTTTTCGCGCGCATTCAGAGTATTCGGCAAACAGTGGGCATAGTTTAGCATAAATGGCGCGACGCGTGACAGCATTGTGTTTCTCTTAAGAACGGTCGGAAGACACGGCGAACTCGAGGCGCACCAAAACAAACGGGGCATGGCCGTTGACTTGCTCGGCGGCGGCGTGCTACGATTCGCGTTGCCACAACTTGGGAGATGTTTTCACACTTTGACCCGCGCTAGACGGGAAACTAGCGGTGTCCTGTACTCGCAATCCGCTTTAGCGAGGTCGAATTCCCGCCCGAGGGCGCTATACCCTTTGGTCAGGTGCGGGGGCGCGTGGTGTTGACGGCTGGGTCCTACTCAACGGGCTGCCGCCGAACCCGGTCAGGTCCGAGAGGAAGCAGCCGCAGGCGGAATTGCCCGTGTGCTGTAGGGTTACCTGGCCTGAGCCAACGCCCCCGTGGCCGCTCTGGGTAGGCGCACGACGGCGGGTGCGCGGGTCATTTTTCTGTTTTTTCCTGCAAAGGTGTTCCGATGGCCCAAGAACCATACCTCGTCCTCGCGCGTAAATGGCGGCCCCAAGCGTTCGAGGATGTAGTAGGCCAGGAGCATATCACGCGCACGCTCCAGAATGGGTTGGCTTCCGGACGCATCGGGCACGCCTTCCTATTCATTGGCTCGCGCGGCATCGGCAAGACAACGACCGCGCGCATTCTCGCCAAAGCCTTGAACTGCGAGCAGTCCGATGGCCCCACCCCGAACCCATGCGGCGAATGCGGCAACTGCCAAGGCATACAGATAGGTAATCACATTGATGTGATGGAGATCGACGCGGCGTCGAACAACAGCGTCGACAGCGTTCGGGATCTGCGCGAGAACGTTCGTCTGGTTCCTTCCCGCGCCCGATACAAGATCTACATCATCGACGAGGTGCATCAGCTTAGCGGACACGCCTTCAACGCGCTGCTCAAGACCCTGGAGGAACCGCCCGAACACGCGGTCTTCATCCTCGCAACAACCGAGAACCGCAAGATTCCGCCAACCATTGTATCGCGTTGTCAGCGCTACGATTTCCGGCGCGTCAGTATCGCCCATACTGTTGAGCTGCTGCGCCGCATTGTGGATGACGAGGGACTGACATGCAGCGATGAAGCCTTGCATACGGTTGCGCGGGCCGCTGACGGCGGCGTCCGCGACGCTGAAAGCATTCTCGAGCAGGTAATCTCCTATTGCGACAAGGAGATCACGTTCCAGGACGTGAACGACGTGCTGGGCCTGATTGATTGGCAGGCGCTGCACGATCTCGCCGGCGCAATGCTCGATAAGGACGTGGCGCGGCTGCTCGAGTTGGTCGAGGAAATGGTGGCCAGCGGAAAAGATCTGTCGCAGTTCCTTCAAGACGTGCTCCAGTATTTGCGCAACCTGCTCGTGTGTAAGACGGCCGAGCCTCAGCGATTGCTCTCCTATCCGGAAGACGAGATCGCCTTGATGCAGGAGCGGGCGTCGCAGTTCACCCTCACCGGGCTCATCCGCCTCATCGAGCAGTTCGCCGATTTGGCGCGCGACTTCGACACGCGGCTGGCGCAGCGCATCGCGCTTGAAACGCTGCTCATTCGCATCAGCAAGGTAAGCGAAGAGGTCTCCCTCGACGCCGTGCTCGAAAAACTGCTTGCCCTGGAAGCCGCGGGTGGTCCCGGCGGCGCATCGGGCGGCGACGCGGGTCCGCCCGCAAAAGGACCTGAGGCCGAAGCGCCTTCGGGGAGTGATCCCGCCGGTTCTTCGCGGCGCTCCGCACCGAAGAAACGCACTGACTCAAAGGCCCCCCGTAAATCCACCGGCCCTTCGGGTGAGGAACAAGTCACCAAAGCCCAGACGGTGGCCGTCACGGAACACAATCTCCCCGAAGTCTGGGACGCGGTAGTGCGCAAGATCGGAGAGATCCGAATGGC
>PUMX01000430.1 GCA_003552485.1 Candidatus Hydrogenedentota bacterium | reverse complement strand
TGCTGGACACCACAGGGGCTGAACTCCCAATCATCTCCACCACGCGCTCGCCGGATCAGCAGATTCGCGTAGGTGGCAGCGCCGCTTTGGACGGCGAGGATCCTGATGACTCGCTCAATGAGGAAGCCGTGCTCATCGAGGCGGGGCCGCGCGGCATTACGCTCTCAGGCGGCTCGCCCCGGGGCGCGCTCTTCGCCGTTTATCACTTTGCAGAACAGTTTCTCGGCGTGCGTTTCCTCACCGCCGACCATACTCATACCCCACGAATTGAAACGCTACGCGTTCCATTGGGCGATATGGTTTACGAACCGCCGTTCGCTTTTCGCTGGAGCTACTACTATGAACTGAACGAACACCCAGCATTCGCCGCGCGCCTGCGCAACAACGTCATCATTCACGACGAGCGCTTCGGCCATAGCGTGGATCAACCGCTTATCAGCCACAGCATCCACGAGTTTGTCCCCGTCGAGAAGTACGGGGCCGATCACCCCGAATATTTCGCTCTCGTCGATGGCGAACGCCGGCTCGATGCGCCCCGAGGCGAACCCCAGGTGTGCAGCACGAATCCGGACGTGGCTGCCATTATCGCGGAGGCCGCCCGCGCCTATCTGGACGAGAATCCGCAGGTCGCGACGGTAAGCGTCTCGCCTAACGACCACGCCAATCATTGCAAGTGCCGGAATTGCTCGGCGGTGAATGAGCGGGAAGACTCGATCATGGGTTCGCACCTCCATCTCGTCAACAAGGTCGCCCGGGCTATCGCTGAATCGCATCCGGACCGCTATGTTGGAACACTAGCGTACTGGCGTACGCGCCGCCCGCCCCGGCGCATGCGGCCATTGTCTAATGTGCGGATTCAGTTTTGCACATTCGAGGCCTGCACGCGGCACGCTATCGACGATCCCGATTGCCCGCGTAACGTGGTCGTCCGCCGAGACCTCGATGACTGGCTGGCGCTCACGGAGGAGGGTTGGATCTGGCATTACATCACGAATCTGCGCATCATGGACCTGCCATTCCCTAGCTTGAACGCTATTGAACCGACCTTGCGCTATTTCCGCGACCGCGGCGTCAAGGGCGTTTTCGCCCAAGGCAACGGACGGTGTCCTGGAGGTGAGCTCGCGGACCTGCGAAACTACGTTACGTCTCGCCTGCTATGGAATCCAGATGAGGATGCGAAACAGCTCACCAGCGAGTTTCTCGAACTACATTACCAAGCGGCCGCACCGGCGATTCAACGCTATATCGACGCCGTCGAAGCCGCCGCCGATGAGGCCGGGGCCCATCCCTGGTGTTACGTCACCGCCCAAGAGACTGGCTTGGGCGGTGATACGGCCCGCCTGCTTTGGGAACACATGGAATCGGCAAAAGAGCAAGCCGCCAGCCAAGAAGTTCGCGCCCGCGTCGAAAAGGCCGCGCTGGCCGCGCGCAAGGGCATCGTCGAATGGGCTGGATTCTGGGCGTCCGACGACGATCTGTTTCAATGGAGATATCCCAGCGAACTCGCGGAGGTGGCGGCGGGCTACGCAGAAGCGGCTCAAGGTCTCGGCGTGACGCGAAGCGAAGAGTTCACCCCCATCGAGTTTTATCTACAACAACTTGAACACGCCCAAGCTGGCATACCCCTTACCCGGCTCGAATCAGACGAATGGCGGCTCATCGTTGTGGAGGAAGGGTTACACACCGTAGTCGACCTTATACACCGGCCAACAGGAACGCGACTGATCCATGACATGGCCGGGGCTGGCATTGAAATGGAGCGGGGAACCATTCGGGAGTCTTTAAGCGGGGCGGGCGCGCTAGAATCAGCCGATGCCGAGGTTAACGATGACGGCGTAACTGTCCGATTCAGCTTCGCCGACGGCGCGCAGCTCATTCGGAACATCACACTGACCCCCGACGCTGTCGAGTTTAACGGTGAACTGTTCAATAACGGCGCCGAAGAAGGACGCTATCGCATCATGGCGCGTCCTCGTCTTTCCGCCGTGACTAACGACATTCACAAGAGCCCGCCGGTGCGCGTTGCTCCTGATGAGCCGCCGCAACGCTTTCCCGCATGGTATACGCTGCACGCTAAACGCGCCGAACAGCGTGTAGAAACAACACCGCGGCGCGCCGAGTATCTTTGTTTCCAACAGACGGAAGGCCCGGACACGCGCCTCGAATGGACCCGTGGCCAGTTGCGGCTGGAGCAATTGGCCTGGCATTCCACGCTGTCCGAATGGCTGGTTCGCCTGACATCTCCAACACTCTCGCTGAAGCCCGGTGGCCGCTTCGCGTATGGCTACCGCCTGACTGTGAAATAAGCTGGGCGTGGTTCCCTGGCCAATACGGGCCACAAGATGGCGCGAGAACGGCAATCCGGAATATAATGGAAACTACAACAGCGCCAGGTGGACGGTGCATGAAGTAATACTCTGATGGCGTACAAGGGAAGTGCAGCTTTGCCTTGCTACAACTACACCGTGCCGCGTAAGGCCAAGCGCCAATGCATGACATGGGAGGGCTTGAAACGGGGAAAACTCATGTAATATAAATAATGTCGTGGCCGTAAACATGAGTGCTTGATTATGCGTTACCCAAGTAGGGATGTGTGCGGGCGGCTGGCGAAGGCTTGTGTTGCACTGCCGTGAAGACATGAGTGCGACCGGGGGATTGTTGAGCAATGAATGCCTTTAGCGGTCAACAGGCTGTTCACAGCGTTTCACAATCTACCCAGTGCTTTCGTGACGAGGCGGCTGTTCGTTCTTGACGCTCTCTTATGTGGAAAGCGTCGGGGCCGCTTGTTAGATAGATGGTCAAGTTAAGGTGGAAGGCTCGCGTGGCGGCGCCGCGGAGCCTACAACAAGTAAGGAGACTGTCATGAGGATAGGGATTGCAAAGTTTTTGGGAATACTCGCGATTGCGCCCTTGGCGCTGTTGGGGTGCGAACCTGCTGATCCGGCGATAGACCCGCCGCCAGAGGTCGAACCCGAGCCAATGCCTGAGCCCGAGCCCGAGCCTGAGCCTGAGCCCGAGCCCGAGCCCGGGCATCCTGCTCCCCCGGCGGGTTTCAGGGTCAACC
>PUMX01000353.1 GCA_003552485.1 Candidatus Hydrogenedentota bacterium | reverse complement strand
GTCGCCCTTGGGAAGGTAAACCGCATCGAGGAAGCCGTGGAACTGGCGGAAACCCTCGTGGAGGAGCATTCGGAGTTCGGCCCTGCGTGGCACAATCTCGCGTATTGGTATGCCCGCGAACTCGAAGATGTCGAGGCTGCGCGCAACGCCTATGAACGCGCCCGGCAACTAGGGATGCCCGAAGAACGCCGTATCGAGCGGGCGCAGTAACACTATGCAAGGAGGGAATGATACGCTGAAACCGCGATGGTGCTTGCCAATTAGAAAGGGATGCCGGGAAAGTGAGCGCTGATTCTGGCTGCCCCCCTTGATTTGATCGAAAGGTATCTCAGCGCAATTCGTTTATGCGCGCCTCAGCGGCAATTGTTTGGAGGGATAACGGAATGAGCAAGCGTGATTTGGATATCGTTGGCGCTGAGCAGTTGGGCGCGAAGGGCAAGAACGCGAAGCTTACTCGGCGCCAGTTTGGTTTGGCGAGCGCCGGCATGTTGGCGGGCGCGGCGCTATTGGGCCGGACCGCGGCGGCGCATAACGGCCGCGAAGTCTGGTGGCTGGGCGCGGACCCGCATGTCGCCTATTTGGGCCGCGAAGGCGGCGCCTATGACCGGCATCTCGAACGGTGCGCGGAAGACGTGAACATGCTGGGCATGGCGGACTACGCCGCCGTGCTCGGCGATCTGGGCGGCGCGGATCTGCTGGAAGGAGCCGATCGCATACAGTCGGACGAGGACGCCAGCCGGTTTCACGAGGCCATGGAAAAGTTTGAGGTGAATGAGTGGCATTATGTCACGGGCAATCACGAGTTTGTTGACGACGAACTGGTGATCCCCGCGAAGTACTGGGCGCAGGATGTGTTGGGGGTTCGGTTCATCTTCATCAGCGACGAGAAACCGGGTTACGCCGCGGGCATGAGCGACGAACAGGCGGCGTGGTTCTTCGATGAGTTGGAGGCGCATGCGGATCAACCGGTTTTCATCTTCTCGCATCAACCGCCGGATCGTAGCGGACCATGGGATATATGGGAGCGGCTCCAAGATCGCTTGGACGAGTTCAGTATCAAGGCATGGTTTCACGCGCATGAACACCGCTGGTCCGTTGATGAAATGACCGAATATGGCTTTGCCCGGGTGAGTCTTGGCGCTATCTACGAGTACACAGAGAATCCCGCGTATTGTGGGCACTACAATGGCGCGTTTCTTATGCTATCCCGCAAGCATGACCGTACGAACGTGCGCGTGTGGTTCCGCAATCACGATGAGCAGCGCTGGATTACAGCGGACGGATACGGAGAGTTGGCGTTTTCCGTGGAGGTATGAAGCTGGTTTATGCGTGAAGTTCCCGTGTCATGGCGACCTTGCGTATACAGCGCTGGTCGCGTCTCGATCGAGACTACCACACCTTGTTTTCTTCGCCTTTCATGATGCGCTGGATATTGGTGCGGTGTTTGACAACGACAAAGAGGGCGACGGCGAGGATAACGAGGCGTAGCGGCAGATCGTGGGGCATGAGCCAGACGGCGGCGGCGAGTACGATGGCGGCGGTGATGCTGCCGGCGCTCACCATGCGGGTAACGCCGATGATGGCGGCGAATACAGCCATGGCGATGAGGGTAGGTATGGGCGCGAGGGTGAGGAAGACGCCGCAGCTCGTAGCCACGCCTTTACCGCCGTTGAAGCGCAAGTAGAGGGGGAAGCCGTGGCCGAGTATGGCGATGAGTCCGCACGTCAGCGGCGTGTGCTCCCACGCGCCAATATACATACCGAGCAAGACGGCGGCCACGCCCTTTAGCGCATCGCCTGCGAGTGCGGCGGCGCCCAAGCCTTTGCCGAGCACGCGCATCGTGTTGGTCGCGCCGATATTCTTGCTGCCATGTTCGCGGATGTCGATGCCGCGCAATGCTTTGCCCAGCCAGAGCCCCGTGGGAATCGAGCCCAGCAGATACGCCAGCACGACGGCGGCGATGTCTCCCGTCATTTCCTTTGCTCCTCGCGCAGTTCGAGCTTAATCGGCACACCCTCGAAATCAAAACGGGATCGCAGTTGATTTTCGATAAAGCGCATGTAGCTGAAGTGAAACAGACGTTTCCTGTTGACAAATAGCACGATGGTCGTCGGTTTTACGCTGGTCTGTGTGGCGTAGCGAATCTTGGCCTGTTCGCCCTTATACCTAGACGGCAGCCCCGTCAGTTTGATGTCTTGAATAGCGCGGTTCAACTCGGGCGTGGGTATGCGCGTATTCGCCGCGGCCGCAACGCGGTCGATGTACTCGAAGGTTGTGAACAGACGCTTGCGCGACACGTTGGACACAGTAAGCCACGGCACGCCTTTAAGATAGGGCGCGCGCGTTTCGAGTTGTTCGCGTAGTTCCTTGAAACGTTCTTCGCGGTCCTCGACGAGATCCCATTTCGACCACACAATGATATGGGCCGCGCCCTGTTCGTGGATGTAACCGAGGATACGCTTGTCCTGTTCGGTGATCTCCTGCGTGGCGTCCATCATTACGATACAGACGTCGGCGCGCCGGACAGCGCGCAGGCTTCGGCTCACGCTGAAGCGTTCAACATCCTCCTGAATGCCCGCTTTCTTACGCAGGCCGGCCGTGTCGATGAGCAGGTAATCGCGTCCTTTCCAATGGAACTCGATGTCGAGCGCGTCCCGTGTAGTGCCCGGAACTTCCGTCACGATGGCGCGTTCTTCGTTGAGGATGGCATTGACGAAGGAGGACTTGCCCACGTTTGGTTTGCCGAGAACGGCGACCTTCGTGACCGTCGATTCTTCCGGCGGCGCGTCCTCATCATCAGGCGCCTCGGCGGCCTGCGGCAACTCGGCCAGCACCGCCTCGAGCAGATCATCCATACCCGTGCCGTGCGACGAGGAAATAGGTATAGGATCGCCTATCCCAAGGCTGTAGAACTCGCTGGCGTGCAACTCGAGGTTCGGGTTGTCTAGCTTGTTGGCCGCCAGAATTACCGGCTTGCCCAAGCGCAAGAGGTGATCGCGCAACTCCTCGTCAATGCGTGTGATCTCCGCCTGTCCGTCCACGACGAAGAGTATGGCGTCCGCCTCTTCAAGGGCCGCCTGGATCTGTTCCTGAATCTTGCGTGTGATGGGGTCGACGGGATTATCGACCATGCCGCCGGTGTCCACGAGCCGGAACAGACGTCCTCCGTGCGTAACGGTCCCGTAGGTGCGGTCGCGGGTGATGCCCTCTTCGCCATGCACTATGGCGCGCTGCTTGCCGATGAGCCGATTGAACAGCGTGGACTTGCCCACGTCCGGCCGCCCGCAGATGGCCAGCAGCGGCGTCTTTTTCCTCTTTGATGTCATTGTATTTCCGGGTTAGCCAGGGACCGCCCGAGTAGCAGTCTGGTTATAGGTTCGTTTTCGGGTTGAGTGTAACAAACGCTTGATAGCGCCTTGCATCTTGTTTGGAAAAACGCCTTGGCATAGTGCGGCCCCCAAAAGCCGCGGCGCGTTCGCTCCGCTACTTCTCCTCAAGCGGCGCGGAATGATATTGAGCGCCGGGAAGTATGATATCTGGAAGGCGTTCTTCCAATGGAGTAACCAGCAGGTCGAAACCCGCGCCGTCGACGGCGTCCAGCTCTATGTGGGCCGCGTCCGTCGTCCAGGCGCCTGCAATAGCGTCCTGGGGTTGCGGAGCCGCCTCGACGGGGTCTATTCCGCTGATTCGCAAGCGCCCCTCGCTGGGGGTCCATGAGACCACCTCGACCGTCATTTCGTGCGCCGGGCGATAGTGGAGCGGTAACAAAGACCGGTGCGGCAGTTCATCGCTGAACAGGGTGTCATGCGCTATGGACTCGGACAGCATGATCGGCGCGCCCCGGTAATAGCGGTAGTCCGGCGCCACGCCAATAAGGGCGTCGTCGTCTCCATCAGCGGCTGCGCGCGCTTCCTCCTGAAAGCTTTGCGCCGCGTTGCCGGCGTGCAGCCACATGTAGTTTGCGCGAATCTGCACCACGAAGAAGATGATACACAATGTCGTGGTGCTCCAAATGATGATCGGCCGCCATTTGGGATGATCCATGATGCGGAAGAATAGGCCCACGAGGGCGAGATAAAAGAACGCCGTCTCGACCAAGAGCTGCCCGCCGCCTACCATATGCACCAGATCAACTGGATGCTCGCCGTGATACAAGCGCAGGATAAACATGCTGGCCAGCCCGTATAAGATTACGCTACGCCGGGCTTTCCGGTGAATCAGATAGATGCAGCCCGCCACCGCGCCCGCCGCGGCCCAAGCGAGCCAGGGCTGTTGATGAAAGCGCGCAACCGTTTCGGGCAGAAACCCCAAGGGGTACAGTATCAGATACAAGGGGCCAGCTATCTCGCCGGGATGCCAGGACTGTGTTAGCAGGCCACCATGATGCACGGCTAGTCCCGCCAGGCCTAGCACGACGAAAGGCAGTGCGCGGGCGGGAGCGCGGTTGGTTTGGGCCGGAACCATGAACTCGTACAATAGGATGGCGAGAAACAGGAATGTATTCTGTTCAAAGGGAAACACAGCGATCGCAAACGCCATGAGGCTGATCAGGAGCCGGCGGCCCGCCGGCGCGTGCACGTGCGCCGCGTAGAAAGCCAGCGTGATAAGCGCGAAGAAGGCGGGAAGGAGATCCTGCACGCCGCTGATGTTCATGACGGCCTCGGTGTGAATGGGGTTCGCCATAAACAGCGTCGCCGCAAGAATACCCAGCCAGAGCGGTCCACGGAGGGAGAAGTTTACGAATACGTAGATGGCGAGCATACACCCGAACATGAGGGCCATGTTCACCAAGTGGTACGCCATGACTGAGTCGCCAAACAGCAGCATCTCATAAAGAAAGAACGCCGCGGCCGGCCGGGCCATGGCGCCAAGCGGGTCCGCCATGGCCGCAAAGTCCCGGCCAATGGGATACGCGAACAAGCCCCAGACAAAGCATATGCTGAGGTAAACGAGCATGGCGGCCGCGTCATAGCGCGCAGGGTATCGGCGGCGCAGCCGGATCGCAACGGGTTCTCTTCTTTGTGATGCTGATGAAGCTTTCATGGCGGCAGAGTCTACCCAGACGAAGCGTGTAGTTCAATTGCGGCTATCCCAGCTCGCGGCCACTGGTGCAAGCAGTGCTCGTCCGTATGAAGGGGATCTCGTTCTGCGTGAGGGCTGAACCAGTTGATATTATTGGGCGTTATTGATACCGTGTTGCGCGCGTTGGTTGGCTGCGGCGGCGCCCGTTCACCGGCATATCTTAGGCCATGATTGTCCGCAGCGGTTTGTCGCGGCGGGTCCTGGTATGCTCGTAGCCCCGCAGTAGCTACGTACATGGACGCGCTGGAGTTTGCAGGTAAACGATATTGATGCAATTGGACGAATCGCTCGCCTTGCCGGACACCGAGCATGTGGGTTCAGGCGCGGGCCGCATGCTTGAGGCTCTGTATGTCAAGCTGAACCGCCGCCGCTACGTTGCCCCGGATCCCTTGCAGACGCTCTACGCTTACCATTCGCTGCCGGATCGTGAGATTGCCGCTTTGGTGGCGTCGAGCTTGGCTTTTGGCGAAGTGCGGCAGATTGTGCGGAGTGTTGAATCCGTGCTCGATACAATGGGCCGCCCGTATCGTTTTCTTGAAGAGAATACGGAAACCGCGATTCACACGCTGTTTAAGGGGTTTCGGCGCCGGTATGCGAGTGGCCAAGACCTGGCCCTACTTCTGTGCGGCGCGAAGCGGGTTTTGAAGGGGTTTGGCTCGTTACAGGCGTGTTTCCAAGCGCATCAGCCCCGGGAAGCAGACACGGTTCTGCCCGGGCTCAACGGGCTGGTCCAGGCGCTCTCGGAACCCGGCGAAGGCCGCCGGAACTTCCTGCTGCCTTCGCCAAGCGCCGGCAGCGCATGTAAACGTTGGCATCTCTTTTTGCGTTGGATGGTGCGGCGCGACGCCGTGGATCCGGGCGGATGGGAAGGGGTTTCGCCAGCGCAACTTGTTGCCCCGCTCGACATACACATGCACCGGCTGGCCAGGCGCATGGGGTTGACGCAGCGCCGGCAAGCAGACGCCCGCACAGCGCTTGAGGTGACGGCCGCGTTCCGCAGGTGGTCGCCCGCCGACCCGGTCAAGTACGACTTCGCGCTTACGCGCTTGGGCATTCGCTCCGATATGGATCCGGAGTGGTTCTGCAGCGCATGGAATGCGCACTGAGCGGATCCTGATGTGCTGCGGTTAGACCTCATACGATTGCACGCGGCCCAACCAGACCGCAACCGCAGGAAGAAGCACCGGCCAGACGGTAACCGCGATTGCCGCCGCTTATCCCAAGTTGACTCATGGGTTTTGAATGAAACCAGCCGCTCTGGTGGCTAGTCCAAGAGTTGCCGTGTGATTTCTCAACAACGATGCCTGTTCTTCGCGCAGGCCGCGTGTGGTTTGTTAGCTTATCCAGACCGATTCTGTGAAGTTCTGTAAAGATTTCGCGTCATAGTCGCTGAATTCCCGAAATATGGAGGTTCGATGAAATACGCCGCGTTGGTTATGGCGCTCTTCTCCTTGCTGTTCGGCATGGGCGGTTGTTCAATGCCCGAACAGACAGCGGGCGCTGGCGCCGAGGACAGCGAAGCTGAAGAGGACCGAATCATCGCCGTTCCCGTGCAGGTGGAATTGCCGCATCGCGGCGAGATAGCGGCCCATTTCGAAACCACAAGCCGCGTAGAAGCCGAGCACCGCGTCGAGGTTATGTCCGAGGGTGTTGGACGGGCCGAACGGATACTGGTCGAAGAAGGCGACACGGTCCGCCGTGGCGAAGTTATCGCGGAACTCGAAACGCGCGAAGCGCAGGCCTCTTTGCGGCAGGCCGAAGTGCAGATGCGGCAGAATGAGGTCGAGTATGATCGGGCGAAGCGAGGTTACGAAGCCGGCGTCATCCCGCGCATGGAGTACGAGAATGCGCAGTTCGCTTACGAGCAGAGCAAGGCCAACTTCGAGGCGCAACAGATTCAGTTCGAGAACCTCACTGTTCGCGCCCCGTTAACGGGCGCGGTCACCGAAATGCACGCGCGGAGTGGTATGCTCATTAGTTCGGGCAATCCCGTTTGCACCATTGTAGATCCATCCACATACCGCTTGGTTGTTCATGCGCCGGAGCGTGACCTGCCACGGCTCGAGTTGGGGCAGCGGGCGTCAGTGGCTATTGATGCCTTGGATGGCGAAACCTTCGATGCCCGGGTAAGCCGTATCAATCCCAGTGTAGACCCCACCAGCGGCACGGTGCGCGTGGTTCTTGAATTTGCGGACGAAGCGAAAGAAAGGCTTCGCGAGGCTGCCTTTGCGCGGGTGCGGCTTGTTATGACCACGCGTGAAGATGCGTTGCTTGTTCCCAAGGACGGCGTGCTTGAAGAGGCGGGCCGGCGCTTTGTTTATGTCGTAGTAGACGAGGACGGGAACAGCCCCGGGACCGATCCCATGGCGCCCGACAAGGAATTCGGCCGATTGATCGCTGAAAGGCGGTATATCGAGACGGGGCTCGAGGACAGCCACTCCACCGAAGTGGTTTCAGGACTTGATGAGGACGCGTTTGTCGTTACCGTCGGTCACTACAATCTGCGGCATGGCGCCGATGTCCGGCTGATGGACCCCGACGAAGAGTTGCAGGCTGGACTCGATATGCCCGCGGACGAAGCGTTGGAGCGCGCCCGCGACGAACGCGCGGCTGGACGCCGCCGGCAGGAGGCGATGGAGAACTGACGGAACGCGCGTGACTCAATCTAATAAGCAACACCGCCGGAAGCCGCGCCTGGATTGCGGTTTCACGAAGGGCGCTTGTGATGTTCTGTTGAACTGTTGAAAAGGTAAAAACCATTTTCCCGCTTTGTGACAGGTCGCATGGATACTCCCTCTAAAGATACCGAAACCCATTATCGCCTTCCGATCCGCCGTCCCGTGACCACAGCCATGCTGTTCCTCACGCTGGTGGTGTTCGGCTGGAAGTCTTATCAGGAGTTGCCGGTGAATCTCATGCCGGACATCTCCTACCCTACCTTGACCGTGCGCACGGAATACGAAGGCGCCGCGCCCGAAGACGTCGAGCAATTGGTCACTCGCCCCCTAGAGGAGACGCTCGCCATTGTCGGAGGGATGGAGGAAATCAGCAGCGTTTCGTCTCCGGGTCTCTCCGAGATCATTCTCGAGTTTGCGTGGGGCACGGACATGAACGCAGCCCAGCAGGACGTGCGCGACCAGCTGGACCTGTTTGACCCGCCCCGGGGCGTGACCGACAATCCCGTCATCCTTCGATTCGATCCCACGCTTGATCCCGTGATGCGCGTCGCCATCACAGCCGCGCCCGTTGAAGGCGAACCGGTGGACGCGGATGTCAACCGCATGCGGCTCACGGCCATTCGCGACGCCGCCGAGCGTCATGTGAAGAGCGACCTCGAAGCCGAGTTGGGCATCGCGCAAGTGCAGGTCAAGGGCGGCCGCGAGGAAGAGGTGCAGATCCTCGTGGATTCATCGCGGACGAAGGACATTGGTCTGTCGCTGGCCGACATTGCGAGCAGTCTGTCTCAGCAGAATATCAATCTTTCCGGCGGCCGGCTTCGCGAGGGCCGCACGGAATACCTGGTGCGCACACTGAACGAATTCCAGGATATTGACGAAATCGCCGCCGCGGTGCTCAGCAATCCTGAGGGCTCGAATGTGCGGCTGGATGATGTGGCGACAGTCCGCCGCGGCGAAAAGGACCAGGACACCATCGTCCGTATTGACGGGCGGGAAGCCGTCGAGCTCGAGATTTTTAAGGAGGGCGATGCGAACACGGTGCAGGTCTGCAATATGCTCAAGGATCTGCTCGGTTTTGAGCGGCGTAAAGGGGTGACAGAGCGCTTCGGCGAGGCCATGGCGCAAGCCCAGGTTGGCGGCGGACAGGACGACGACCGTATTCGGCAGGCGGAACTCGCGCAGACCGTGCGCCAAAGGTTGCCCGAGTTCGCCGAGATGACCATTATTTCGGATCAATCGCGCTTTATTACTGGGAGTATTCGCGAGGTTCAGAGCACGGCCATCGTCGGCGGCGTCATGGCGTTGCTCGTGCTGTTCTTCTTCTTGCGCGAACTGAAGAGCACGGTGATTATCGGGGTGGCGATTCCGATTTCGGTTGTAGCGACCTTTGTTCCCATGTTTCTGCGGGACATTTCGCTCAACATCATGTCGTTGGGCGGCTTGGCGCTGGGCATCGGGATGCTGGTGGACAACTCCATCGTTGTGCTGGAAAGCATTTTCCGGTGCAAGGAAGAAGGGGACGAAACCCTTGATGCCGCGGAACGGGGCACAAGAGAAGTCGGCAGCGCGGTAACCGCGTCTACGCTTACCACAATCGCCGTGTTCCTACCCATCGCTTTTGTGGAAGGCGTGGCGGGGCAGTTGTTCCGGGATCAGGCTCTGACGGTGACGTTTTCGCTGCTCGCATCGCTGCTCGTGGCGCTCTATCTCATCCCCATGATCGCCTCGCGCCGCCCCTTGGCGTTGCTGGCGGAGCGCGAGGTGGTTTGGCCGCTCCGCGCGTACCGGCAGGCGCGCCACGAAGATGAGCGGGGACCAGTGTCCGCGTTCGCAATGATCGTGCTTTACGGATTCCGTTACGCATGGGAGTGGACGCGGAATACCTCCCGCGAGACCCTGGGGCCTGCGTGGGGAGCGTTGCGCGGCGAGGGCGCTACGAGCGCTATGCAGTTGTGGCGCCGGCGTTTGGGGGCCGTGTTATTGTTGCCCTTTGTGGCCTTGCTTTTCGGTCTACACGCACTCTTAAACGCTCTATTGACGGCATTTGCCACGGTGTTCTTCGCCGTTTGCGCGGCGGTGTTTGTTGTGGGTTGGATCGTCGCCAAGGCGCTGCAACTCGTCCTGTGGCTCCCGCTCTACGCCTTTGACGCTGGCTTCCGTGCGTTGCGCAGCGCGTATTCCGTGACGCTTCGGTACAGCCTGCATTTCAGTCCGGTGTTACTGCTGATTGTAGCGGTCATTGCGGCGCACGCCGGCAGCACGGCGCTTTCGTTGGGCAGGGAGCTTATTCCCACGCTTCGCCAGGGCGAGTTTGGCATTCGCATGGAAGCGCCGCCTGGCACCCGCCTTGAAGAAACGGAACGCCGCGCAAGACCCATCGAACGGCTGGCCGCGGCTATGCCCGAAGTGGAAACGGTCGCCGTCGAAATTGGCATGGAGGAGCGCTCGGCCGAGGGCAGCCGGGGCGAGAACGTGGCGCAATTCGCCATTCGACTTCGCGATCCGGAACGGATGGCCTACTATCAAGACGAGATTATCGAGCGGCTGCGCCGCGAGGTTCGGGCCGTGAGCCCGGACGAAGTGACCTTCACCCTGCCGACGCTTTTCAGCTTTAGGACTCCCATTGAATTACAGATTCGCGGAGAAGACCCCGCCGAATTGCGCCGGATCGGCCAGGACGTACTGGCTGTGCTTGGCGATGTGCCCGGCTTGCGTGATCTCGAATTGAGCATCCGCGAGGGTTATCCGGAGGTCATCATCGAACTGGACCGGCAACTGCTGGCGTCCTATAACCTGCCCGCCGAACAGGTGGCCCAACGGTTACGGCGCGAGGTGCAGGGTGAAGTGCCTACCCGTTTTGACCAAGCGGGACAGAAGATTGACATGCGCGTACGCACGGATCAAACGCAACTGGCCAGCCTTAGCGATTTGCGGGGCGTGAACATCAAAGAGGGCAACCCTCCCGTTCCCCTGTCGGCGGTGGCGAATATCACGGTGAAAGAAGGTCCGAGTGAAATCCGCAGGGTTAATCAGCGCCGGGTCGCGTTGGTTACCGCCAACGTTGAGGGCCGCGATCTGGGCGGAGTCACTACGGATATCATGGAGCGGGTGCGTCATGTGGATCGGCCGGCGGATTACGCGTTTCTAATGGGCGGTCAGGACCGCGAACTGCAGGTGTCCTATCAGAGCCTGCAATTCGCGTTGCTGCTGGCCATCTTCCTTG
The DNA here is from genome assembly GCA_003552485.1 of Candidatus Hydrogenedentota bacterium. Classification (GTDB taxonomy): domain Bacteria; phylum Hydrogenedentota; class Hydrogenedentia; order Hydrogenedentales; family SLHB01; genus PUMX01. The sequence goes on along the minus strand of PUMX01000353.1, from coordinate 2,816 downwards.
TGTACGTGGTGATGGCGTGTCAGTTTGAATCCGTCTGGCACCCAGCGTTTGTTATGTTCAGTGTGCCGCTGGCCTTTATCGGCGTAGTCTACGCGCTGTACTGGATGAACATTAACCTTTCGATAGTGGTCTTCATCGGCGGGATTATTCTGGCCGGCATCGTGGTGAATAACGCCATTGTGCTTGTGGATTATATCAACCAGTTGCGCGCCCGCGGCTACAGCAAGATAGACGCTGTGGTAACCGCGGGCACTGTGCGATTGCGGCCGATTCTCATGACGACGCTCACCACGGTTCTGGGTCTCAGCCCGATGGCGTTTTGGGTGGGCGAGGGCGCCGAGATTCGGCAACCCATGGCGATTACGGTCATGGCCGGACTGCTGACTTCCACCATCCTGACGCTGTTCATTATCCCCATGGTCTATTACTTATTCGCGGCGGGTGACAGGCGGACAACATGAGTTTCTCTCTGCCCGATCTTGCGCTAAGACGCCCCATTACCGTGACCATGCTGGTGATTACGATGATCGGCTTGGGCGGCATCGCGCTCGTGCGTCTACCCCTCGAGTTTGTTCCGGGAATGAACTTTCCATTTGTCATCGCCGTCATTCCGTATCCGGGCGCCACCCCCGAGCAAGTCGAAAACGAGATTGCCATTCCCGCTGAAGGGGAATTCCGCACGCTGTCTCATCTCCGGCGCATTACGACAACGAGCGACAGCAATGGGTGCCGGGTGCGCATGGAATTTGACTGGGACGCGGACATGGGCCTCGCTACGGCCGAGGTGCGTGACCGCATGGAGCGATTGCGCCTGGAGCTGCCATCGACGGTGGACCGTATACACCTGCAGCGCTTCAGCGCACAGGCGATGCCTGTGATGGTCTTCACGCTGTTCAGCCCGGAGGACGCCGCCGATTTCACTCATCGGGTGCGTCAGCAGATTGAACCGCGCCTGATGCGTCTTGATGGCGTGGCCGAGGTGTCGGTCTTTGGCCGGGATGAGCCTGAAGTGTTGGTGGAATTCGACCAGGACGCGCTGCGCCGGGCGAATTTAGCGCTGTATGACGTAGTGAACCGGCTGCAAGAGAGCAGTCTGAACCTTGCTATTGGCGAGCTTGCCGACGGGCGAAACAAGTTCTTTATTCGCGCCATGGGCGAGTATCAGTCGCCGGAAGAGTTGGCGCGGCAAATCATCGGCCCGCATGACATGCGCCTGGATAGCGTTGCGGACGTGACCTATGGCGGCCGCGAAGAGGAGCAACACTACAGTATTGACGGTCAGAGCGGAACCTTTGTGATGATCCGCAAGGAGTCGCAAGCCAATACTGTAGCTACGTGCCGCGCCATTAACGCGGAACTCGACCGGATCCTCGAGGAACCCGAGTTTGCGGACACACAGGCGTTCATTTTCTTTGACCAATCCGAGATTATTCTGTCCGCCTTAGACGGATTACTGGACGCTGGACGCTGGGGCGGGGTGCTGGCCATCAGCGTGCTGTTCATTTTCCTCATGCGCGTGCGGCCCACTCTGGCTGTCGCCCTTGTCATTCCGGCATCACTACTGGGCGGGCTGGTGTTCATGTTCTTCAGCAACATGTCCATCAATCTCGTGACGATGACGTCGATGATTATCGCAGTGGGTATGCTGGTGGATAACGCGATTGTCGTTATCGAGAACATCTATCGTCACCGCCAACTCGGTTTCGATCCGGTCACGAGCGCGCGGAAAGGCGCTTCGGAGGTGGGCCTCGCCATCACATCGGCCACGAGCACAACGTTGGTCGTGTTCATCCCGGTGATGTACATGGAGACCGGGCAAATGGCCACCTACATGCGCCAATTCGCCGGCCCTGTGACGGTCAGCCTGATTACCAGCCTCCTGCTTGCGCTTACGGTTATACCGCTTGCCGCTTCCCGGATGCGCGAACGCCATCACCTTCCCGGATACGCTCTGGCGCAGCGCACTATCTCGAGGCTCCGTTTCAGCGGAGCGCGCGACGATGCGCCTGGAGGCCCATTCCGGCGCATGCGCCAGAGGATCATGGCCACGCATCCCATCAAGCGGTTGGTGTCCGTTTACACGAACTGTCTGGGTTGGTCGATGCGCTGGCGGCTGGCGACGCTCATGATTATTGCGGTGATTGGCGGCGTTACTGTGGCTGTTCCGGTTCAGTACGTCGGCGTTGACAACACGCAACAAATGAGCACGCGCGAGGTCAACATAAATGTTGATTTCGAGCAGAACTTCGACATGGAGATGGCGCGCGATACATTCAACCGGCTCGAAGAAGTCATTGATAGGCAACGGCAAGAGTTGGGGATCAAGAACGTTTTCACAAACTACGGGCGTGGTGGGGGACGGCTCTCGATCTATCTGATCCCCTCGGAAGAGTATCCGCCGGGCGAGGAACCCAAGTACAGCGTCGAAGACGTGCTGAACATCCTATGGCAACGGCTGCCCGATCAGTTGCCGGGGGTCGAGTTGCGTTTCTCGATTCCGGAGCTTGGTGAAGGCGAGGGCCGCAGCATCACGGTGCGCATGAGCGGGGACGACACCCGTATGCTTAACCAGTATGCGGAACGTTTTCGCGATCTTATGGAGGATCTGCCAAACGTAAGCGAGGTGACAACAGACACCGATCGCTCGCGCCAGGAGATGCAGATCCATATGGACAAGCATCTTGTCGCCCAAGCCGGGGTTACCCCGATTGTTGTGGCGCAGACCGTGGACTTCGCTTTGCGCGGAACGCGGCTGCCCTACATCAAACAGGGCGGGCGCGAGGTTCCCGTGTGGGCGCAGTTCCGGGAGGAGGACC
>PUMX01000253.1 GCA_003552485.1 Candidatus Hydrogenedentota bacterium | reverse complement strand
TTATGCCTTATTTCAAGTGCGTAATCACTGGGTGCTGACCACTGCGCTGCTAGCGGAAGGCGTCAGGGTAAACCTCACGAACCACAATATAACCGAGGGCAATCAGCAGCCCGACTAGTGCGGCCACGACCGAGTTAAGCATCGTCCCAGCTCCTAGTTGCACGGGCCGCTGCGGCACAATAGCGGGGCTTGCTATGTGGATATCACTGGTCTGCCGCGCCTGAAGCATCTTACTCATTTCCGCGGCTCCCGACACACTGTTGTAAATGCTTTCGTGAGTATCGACCTCCCGTTCCAACCGGCGCTCTTCCAACTGCCGGACCACAAGCTCGTTTTGCATCTCGCGTATTTCCTGCTCAAGACTGGCCAGCTTAGTCTGCAGGTTCTCCCGTTCGCTACGGTGGGCCGCAACCTTCGCCAGCGCCCGGAACTCTTCTTCACGGAACGCGGTGAAGTTGGGATTCAGCAGTTCCGTTCGGAACCCCATTTGCGCGAGTTCTTCGATATCCATGTCCTCCCCGGATGGACTGTCGGATAGGTTTCCGAAACTTCCCGAGTTACGAGAAAGCCAGAACACCTCGTCAGGAGGCGCCCGGAACAGCGTATCAATACGGTCCTCGCGCTCTAACTCAGCTTTCACGGAGCTCAGTCTGGCGTCCTCTGCGGCCAAATCGACTTCCAGCCGCGCCAGTTGCGATTCGAAAGAGGTAACCAAACCCTCTTTCTCATTGATAAGCGCTTGCATGTGCCGAACATTATTATTCTTCTGGAATTCCTCCAGTTCGTTTTCGACGTCCAACAACGCTTCCCGCGCACGCGTGTGTGTGTCTTCGAGTACTTCGACTGTATCATTGATGTCATCAAGCGTAAGCTCGTTCATACGCTCCTGAAACAAACGGGCCCACGTTTCGGCTATGTTCGCTGCCTCCTCGGGCTGCTTGCTGCGAACGGCCAGAGTCATGGTATACGAATACTGGTCTGGATCAGTCGCATCCCGAACTCCCCGCAGTTCAAGGCGGTCTACTTCACTTCGCCCCATGAGGTCTTCGACGGTCGTATCTTCCAAGCCAAGCACATCGATTACCTGGGCCAATAACCCAGGGGAAGTCGCAATAGCGTGGTAAGTCTCCATTGGCAACCTACGATCCATAATACGCACCAGCCCTTCGTCAGCAGTGCGCTGCAAGAGTGGAGGATGAATTAGCAGGGTCACGGAGGACTCGTAAGTACTCGGCCGCAAGCCGGAAAAAACGGCGGCCGCCAGTGCGCAAATCACGGCGCTAGCGACGAGCAAACGCCAGTTGCGCAACGTAACCAGCAAATAGTCGGGCTGTCTAGAACCACTGGCCGAGGGGGAGCTGAGAGAATTCTGCATGGTCTACCGATCTTGTTGTATCATCCCACAACGCGCCTCGGACTGGTTGACCGGGCGGTTCAATACATTAAGCCGTTTGTTGGCGCGCAAGTGTTCTGGCGCGCGTTTCAAACACTCGTGATAATACCCTATAGCCGCGTGTACATCCAAACCGGCTTCTGCTATCGCCCCCAACCAAAACCATGCATCACCCGGAGTTTCGTTATCGTCCGCCTGTACTGCTTGTGTCATGGCAGCGACCCCATTCTCCCAGTCTCCACTGCGCAAATACGCGATGCCTAATCTGTAGGAGTCCTGGCCTGTCCGTTCGACCTCGTCGAGGGCGGTTAACTCAGCGATTCGCTCCTTGTACCTACGTTGGCGGCTTCGAAACTCAGCGGTAGAGATGTCTTTCGTAGCGCCGCCCAAGCTGTCGATAGCGTCGCGCATAGCCGGGTAATCCTCTTGTTGCTTAGCTACCCAGGCCAAGCCCCAGTACGCTTCAGCGCACGTTGGCTCGACCTCAATGGCTCGCGCATAGGCCGAATAGCTCGCTTGCCAATTCGCGTCATCGTGACGAATGCCGCCGAGGTGCAAGAGCAGACGGGTTTTCTGCTCTTCGTTCTTGGCATGAATTAACCCGGCTTCCACATGCTCCAGCGCCTTATCGTCCTGGCCGGTCCGCCGGAACAGCGCTATCAGATCTACTCGCGGTTCAATTCGTTCCGGCGTGTAGCGTGTGACATATTCATAATGAAGAATGGCCCGATCGACATTGCCGTTGTTCAGCGCTTCTTCAGCCGCGAGAAGGTGCTCCTCGCTTTCGAGTTGGCCGATTCGCTGTTGGCTTAAATAAATTGCGCCGAACACGAGGATAGCAAGCACGCCATTTACCAGCAGCCCCGCTGTAACGGTCCGGACTCCGCTAGGCGCCCGCTGAATAGTTCCTGGCTTTGATCTAGCCAACAAACGCTGGTCGCTGGCTGTTTGGGAAGCTGAATCCTTCAAGCCGCTCACATCAATATGCGCCTTTCCCTGTGAAGACTATTATGACGGTCTTCAGTAGGATCTTCAGATCAAGCCAAAGTGACCAATTTTCTACGTAATACAAATCCCACTTTAGCATTTCTTCGCTGGTGTGGGTAACCCGGTTAACCTGCCAAAGCCCGGTGATACCGGGCGTGGCGGTGAAGCGCCGGCGATCCCATTCGTCAGGCGCCTGGATGTCCGTGGATGGTAACGGACGCGGACCAATAAGGCTCATCTCCCCACGCAAAACGTTCAAAAGCTGCGGCAACTCGTCGACAGAGGTCTTTCGAATGATCCGCCCGATCCACGTGATTCGCGGATCCCTTTTCATCTTAAACAGGGGGCCATCGGACTGATTTAGCCCGCCAAGCGTGGGGCGAAGCTCCTCTGCGTCGGAACGCATCGAGCGGAACTTGTACATACGGAAGGCGCGCCCATTCTTACCCAGCCGGTACTGAGCAAACAACACGGGACCCGGGCTTGTGATCTTGATCAAAAGCGCTGTAATGAGCATGACCGGGGACATCACGGTTAATGTCCCCAAGGCAATAACAACATCCTCGACGCGTTTGATCCCATGGGCTAGCCCCGTGATAGCGATTTCATTGACTTGGATGACCGGTAATCCGCCCATCTCGTCAACCGGCTGCCCCTGCAGCATCATACCGTAGACATCAGGAACGAAGCGCA
>PUMX01000429.1 GCA_003552485.1 Candidatus Hydrogenedentota bacterium | reverse complement strand
TGATTCACGCTTCAAACTGTAAAGTGATAGCCATGCATGCCATAATTGCGCGACAATGAAGACGCTTACCGCGCGTGAAGCCGCCGGCTTGATTCCGGTTCGACCGGCGGACGGACACAAGGGCACATTTGGCCATTTGCTGGTGCTGGCCGGCAGCCGGGGTATGACGGGTGCGGCGCGTCTGGTATGTGAAGGCGCATACCGGACGGGAACGGGCTTGGTCACGCTCGGAATACCCGAGCAGCTTAGTGACGCCGTCGCGCCGGCATTGTTGGAAACGATGCATATACCCTTGCCCGGCGCCGAACCAGGCGTGTTCAGCGCGAACGCGCTCACGCCGGCCATTGAGGCCGTAAAGGCGCGATCGGCCCTGGTTATTGGGCCAGGCATGGGCCAATCCAGCGAAACGAGCCGGTTTGTTCAGGGAATGCTCCAGGCATGTAACCGGCCGGCCGTGGTTGACGCCGACGCACTCAATATTGTAGGGGAAGGCGCGGCGGACACTGGCGCCCGCATGGCGCCCCGAATTCTGACGCCGCACCCCGGCGAAATGGCGCGGTTAACTGGTCAGTCAGTCACGGAGATTCAGGGGGATCGCGAAGGAGTTGCGCAACGGTTCGCCCGTGAGTGGGATGTAACTCTGGTCCTCAAAGGACACCGCACGGTGATAGCGGCCAAGGACGGGCGGGGCGCTGTCAATCCTACAGGGGATACCGCGTTGGCGAAAGGTGGGACCGGCGACGTTTTGTCCGGTATCATTGGCGGCTTGGCGGCCCAGGGCTGCGATCCCTTTGACGCGGCGCGCTTGGCGGTTTACCTTCATGGCTTGGCCGGAGCCTTGGCGGCTGCAGAACTGAGCGCGCGCGCCGTAATGGCGCGTGACATTCTCGCAGCGCTTCCACGCGCATGGAAACAACTTGAAACAGAGGATATCCCTTGAAAAAGGTTCAAGATATCGGCGAATTTCGGCTGATCGATCGGATACGTCGTTTTCTACCCTCGACGCCTACGGTAGTCGAAGGGGTAGGTGATGACTGTGCGGTGATTCGTGTTTTCGACCACTTAATGCTGGTGTCCTGCGATTTATCGGTGGAAGGCGTTCATTTCCGCCGAGACCTCACCAAACCGGAAGATATCGGATGGAAAGTGGCGGCGGCCAGTCTCAGTGACGTCGCCGCGATGGGCGGCACGCCGCTCTTCTGTTTAACGAGCTTGTCGGTTCGAGACGATACGCCGGTGCTGTTCGTCGAACGCTTGTATCAAGGCATCAGCAACCTGCTCTCCCGTTTTGGCGCCGTCGTCATCGGCGGCGACACCACCCGTACCGATGGGCCCATAAGCATCGACGTTACGGTGATCGGCGAAGTCACGGGGCAGCGCTTCCTGCGCCGCAAGGGCGCACGAATTGGGGACAAGCTCACGGTGACGGGGCAAATTGGGCGTTCGGCGTGCGGCCTGCATGCGCTGCTGAATGGGCCCTCGGCTCCAGGCCTTACAGAGAGTCACATCGGACCCAAGCCGCGCGTGCTTGAGGGCCTATGGCTCAGCGCACACCCACAGATTCACGCTATGCTGGACATAAGCGACGGGCTTTGTCAGGACGCCTCGCACCTCACCCGCGCATCGGGCTTGGGCGTTGAAATCGATCCCGATAAGCTTCCGTTGGCGCCCGAACAAGAGGAATACTGTGCGACGCACGGGCTGGACAGCGTGAAGATGACGTTACAAGGCGGCGAGGATTACGAGTTGTTGTTCGCCATGGATTCGGAGAATGCCGAGGAGATTTTGCACGCTTTTCATCAGGAATTCCGCACGCCTATCACGGTTATTGGGGAATTCACCGATGCGTGGCCGGGCGTCCGAGTTCGGGGGCAGAAGCATCCCATGGGGGGGTTCGATCATTTCTCCCCCACCTTCGCGGCGCCCCAGGACGCGGCGCCGGCGGAGTCCGACGGCGCCGAAGGATGAATGCGGCCGTGGATAACGGGTACGCGGGGGTTCACCAAGTTATTCACCAAGCTTGGCCCTATTTCACCGCCTTGATCACGGTGCTACTGATGGTGGTCACTGCGGGTCACGCGATTCTGTACAAGCAAGACACCCGGGCCGCCGTGGCGTGGGTTGGCGTGATCTGGCTGGCGCCGCTCGTCGGCTCCGTCGCGTATGTGCTGTTGGGCATCAACCGCGTCAAGCGCCGCGCCTTGGCTGAACGAGGCGTAGACCCGCCGTTTTATAACACGGAGAGCGGCGGCTTTTACTGCTCAGTTGGGTCACTGCTCGATGTGCTTCCCAGCGACGGCGCCCATCTTTCCGCCTTGGCAACCCTGGTTAACAGCCTGACGGCCCGTCCCCTGTTGCATGGCAACCGTTTCACTCCTTTGCAGAACGGAGACCAAGCGTATCCGGAGATGCTGGCGGCCATTCGCAACGCAAAGGCGTCCATCAGCCTGACGACTTTCATCTTTGGCAACGATCACCTCGGCGGAACCTTTGTCGAGGCGTTGCACGATGCGGTGGAACGCGATGTGCAGGTCCGCGTGCTTGTCGACGCAATTGGCGCACGCTATTCCCTACCTTCCATCGTAGGCCCGCTACGCAGGGCGCATATCCCCGTAGCCCGGTTCATGCCCACGTTAACCCCTTACCCAACGCCGTACATGAATCTGCGCAGTCACCGTAAGATTTTGATTGTGGACGGCTGCCTCGGATTTACCGGCGGCATGAACATCCGCAAGGACAACCTCGTCGCGGAGAATCCGCCCCATCCCGTGCAAGACCTTCATTTTAAAGTGGAAGGTCCCGTCGTCCGCGAGTTGCAGGACATATTTAAGGAAGACTGGAACTTCGCAACAAACGAAACCATCTGGAGCGAACGTTGGTTTCCGGCTATCGAAGCCAGGGGCAACGCCATCGCACGGGCCATTACCGACGGACCGGATCAGGATCTGGACAAATTGCCGTTGACCCTCGTCGGCGCCCTGTCATGCGCCCGGCGTTCGGTGCGTATCGCAACGCCCTACTTTCTTCCCGACCAAGGTCTGATAGACGCCCTCAATGTTGCCGCCATGCGCGGGGTTACGGTGGATGTGCTGCTTCCAGCAAAGAACAACCTGCGCATGGTTCAATGGGCTTGCAACGCCCACCTCGCCCACATGTTGGGACGCGGAATACGGCTGTGGTTCACGCCGCCGCCCTTCGACCACACCAAACTCATGGTCATTGATGACATTTGGGTTCTCATGGGCTCGGCCAATTGGGACCCGCGCAGTCTGCGGCTCAATTTTGAGTGCAATATCGAGTGTTACGATCCCGAGCTCGCCAGCCAGCTGGCCGGTATGCTCGAACGCAAGCGCGCCACGGCGCGCCGAGTCGAATTAGACGAACTCAGGACGCGGCCGCTTCCGCTGCAGTTGCGCGATGGCGTCGCCCGCCTGTTCACACCCTATTTGTAACCCGAGCCAATACTCCTTCGGCCCGAGAGGCCTCGAGCACTTCAGGCAACCACCCGCGCGTCAACGAATTCATCCTTGCGCACACCCTCGCAGTCTCGATCCATAATGGCGTCCATATCAAGCTCGCCACTGAGCAGCATCACATCATTCACGAGAACCCCTCGGCAGTTCGACACCGCCACTACGGGGCGATCCCCTTCGTGCCCCCGCACGCGGACGCCGCTAATCAACACGCCCGCCGTGTTCGACACCGACACCGGCATACGGCACTGTTCGGCGGTGACGTCGCGGATTGTCACCCCCGTATGACCAAGATCGTTATTCGCGGTCCGGATCACGTTCTGGCAACGGACGGCGTGCACATGCTCGATCGCGTGGTTGTTGGTTACCTCGTAGTCGTTCCCGTGGTCGTGCATGATGTCGGCGGCATAGGCACAGTCTTCAGCATATATGTTACGGAACGTAACGTTGTCGGTTCCGTCGCACGCCTCCACGGCGCCGCGCAGACGGCTACCAAACACCTGAACGTTTTCCACAAGCATATTGCTTATTGAACCCTCGGGGCGTCCCTCAAGCGAGACACCATCGCGGCCTAGATCACGCACGAGAAGATCCCGGACCACGCCATTGTGGATGTCTTTCTCGAGGACGTTGCTTCTGACCAGTATTCCATGCTGGGACGCCTTCGACAACGAACCGCGCTCGAGCGAGAACTTACCGGCGTAGATAACTACCAACGGCTGCCTGCCGTCTTGTAGCCAATCCTCCCAATCGTCGTTTCCATGCAGCTCAAAGTCCGTGAGTCTGACGCCTTCGGCTTCGACCAACACCAGCGGAATAGGCTCAAGACCCTCGGCCATACGAGCATGCAGGCCCACGAGCGTGAGTGGCTTGTCGATCACAATGGTCTCCTCAAGCGTCATGGGTTCACTCGGATCAAACCAGATTGTGGAATGCGGCGGCGCGTCGTCAATTACTTCGAGTGGCTCACGGCCATGGGCTTTAATAAAGGGTTCAGACAAGCCTTGCCCCGGACTATCAGCCCGCGCTTGACTCGCGCCCGCCGCTCCGATAATGGCGGCGCCGCTCATTGTCGCTCCGAGAAAGCTTCTTCGAGCAATGCCTTTGTTACTCATTTGCGCACTCTCCCTCTTCAACTCTTTTTGGACTCCGATCGCTAACCCCCGAACACGCAAGGGACTAAGCATACGGATTGCCAGATCCTCAATGTGCGCGCGTTCGCGGCCGTTGGAACCTAATGTAACGATCTACCCTATACCAGCAAGTGCAACGTTGGTTCAAACACACACGCAGTCGCCGAACAAGCGTCTAATTAGGCACAGAGAACGGAAAATCGCGTTGAGCTTCAGCGCCCCAATGGCCTGCGGAGATATCTCTGCACACGGATATCGAATACTTCGCGCTACACTGGTGAATTCACTCGATTCCTTCGCCGTCTTGTGGACATGACGGCGCCATGGGTAGGTTGTATGCGATGGGAAGCGCCCGGAACGGATTGCAACGCCTGAAAGCCCGTAGTATCATGGCTGCTCGACCTACTGACAGCCCGGCGAAAACGTTCGTTCGCCGAATCAACTCCGGCAAGGAGCACTGTGTCCATGGAGATATTGGCTGACAACGGGGCGCTTGAAGAGCTATCGCCTCAGAACCTCAATGCGATTGTTGCATGCGCCATAGCCGTGGGAACGCTGTATTGCTTTCTCGGCTACCGCACGCTGAAGATCGTCATTGCGCTGACGGGCTTCATCATGGCAGGCGCAGTGGGCGGCGCGCTCGCGGCGTGGATCAGCCAAAGCCACACGGTGGCCACGCTTGTCGGAGCGGGCATTGGCGGCATAGCAGGCGCCTTGGCCCTCTTCTTTCTCTACAAGGCCGGGATATTCGTCCTCGGGTTTCTGGCCGCCACCATGATCGGTCTTAATACCGTCGGCGTGCTAGATGAAAGCTGGGCGCCTTGGGCCGTGCTTGGCATCGGCGTTGGAGGAGGAATTGTGGCGCTTCTCCTTGAACGACTGATGATGACCTTGGCGACTGCCGCCTTGGGCGCGTGGATAGTGGTGTCTGGCTTGGCGTTTTTCGTTCTAGGGCCTCCTTTGTTGCGCACATTGGAGCCCCCCATCGACCTTAGCGGACACGAAGGCGCGCTCCTGCTCGCCTGGGTTATCCTCGCTGCGGGGGGCGCCATCATGCAATTCGCCACCCATAAGTCCCGTCGGCCGAGCGTCGCGCATCCCATGCGTTAAGCCCGTCGGATTTGAGACGTTCTTAAGGGCAGGCGGATAGGCGCGGAAAACGGCGCGTTTTTCAGTTTTTTATATAATCACATTCCAGCCCACCGGCAGGCAATCGACTACGTAGCTTGATAAGACCCCCGCCAGGTTGCCAGAATGTTATCAGAATCGCGATGAACCGTGTGTCATCGAAGCAAGTCGGCGTCTTTCAGTCAAAAGCGGTCGGCGGCGCCTCGGTTGAAGCTGGTGGACGTGCGGAAGAGAAAGTGTGCGTGTTGCATCGTGAAGGCGTTTACGCCAACGCGAAGAGATTCCGCGAAGCACGCGCTTCACAACGCTCAGAGCAGCGCCGGGACTGAAAAGCGGAGGCGCGTTGTTGTTTCGTCAGGACGGATTCACGCATGGACCCGCGATTCAGCTAGTGGTATACTTGGGGTGAGGTGATAAGCATGCTTTGTCAACGTTGTCATAAGAATCTGGCCACAGTGCGTTACGCTGAAGTGGTGGATGGTAAAGTAACGGACCTGCACTTCTGCTCGGAGTGCCTGGCGCGGCATCAGGAGAGTGGCCAGACGGGGTTCGAATTGTCTGGACCCGCCCCTGCGCCGCGACACACGCCGCCTCAGGAGAGCGGCGGACAACAATCCGACTCCGTTGTAGCGCAGCGGACCTGCAGTTCGTGCGGGATATTGTTGAAGCACGTCGTCAACAGCGGAGAAGTGGGTTGTAGTCAATGTTATTCCGAGTTCGAGGACGATCTGGAGCCGATGCTGCGCGCCACTCATACCGCGATGCGCCACCGCGGCAAGGTTCCGCATCGCGACGATGCACGCGAGGCGCTTCGCGCGGAGTTGCAAACGAAACGGGCGCTGTTGCGTACGGCGCTGAAAATGGAGAACTACGAGGAAGCCGCTGTACTCCGGGATGAGATCAAGGCGCTTGATACGGGTATGCGGGAACAAGGATAGCAGTAAGCCATGGTTGAGACTTTACTCGACAAGCACGCCAAATGGCTGGACGCCAGCGGACCCCAACCTGAGCATGTAATCATGACGCAGGGGTCGCTGGTGCGTAACCTGGCCGATTTTCCGTTTCCTGGCCGTTGTTCCCGAGAGGATTTGCGCGCCGTCGAGGAACGTGCGCTGAACGCCATCGAAAGCGCGGGGCTGCTTGAAAAGGGACAGTACTACTCCTTTATCGACGCTGACTCACGCGACATCCGGTTCTTCCAAGAGCGCCAACTCGTAACCGAGAATCTGATTCGCGCAACGGGTCCGCGCGGCGTCTACGTCAGCCATGACCAATCCATAAGCGTGATGGTTAACGAGCTTAACCATATCCGCATACGCCAGATGATGTCAGGGCTGGAGCCGTCCGCGGCTTGGACCGGCCTCAACGCGCTCGATGACGCGCTGAGTCAAACCCTCGATTTCGCGTTCGACGAACGGCTTGGCTACTTGTCGCCCAAGCTGACCGAAGTGGGCACGGGCTTTACACTGGCGGTTACGTTGCATCTGCCCGCGCTGACAAGCTTGTCGCGTATTCTCGGCATTGAACAACGCGTCCGCGAGCAACACCACGTACTCCAGGGTCTCTTTGGCGCAATCAGCGAAGCGCCAGGCGCGCTGTATAAGCTGTCGAACCAGGCCACGCTCGGCCGAGCCGAGCAGGAAATCGTTTATCACATCCGCCATTTTGCGCAAGACATACTGGAGCAAGAAAACGAGGCGCGCAACACACTTTGCGAAGAGGGCCTTCTCAGCCTCGAGGACCGGGTCAACCGGGCGTTAGGCAATGCGCGAGGAGCGCGGCTGCTGGAACTAAGAGAAGCGCTAGAGGTTCTATCCTCGTTGCGTCTTGGGTTAACCGCCGGAGTGGTGAGCAATCTGACCTACCGCTTGCTCAATGAGCTGACGATTGAGGCGCACCCGGCTCACCTCGAACTACGGCACGGCGCGGAATGCGATGATTTGACGCTAAGCACGGAGCGGGCAAGCCTGTTCCGCGCCCGCATTTCCTAGAGGAAGAACGGGAGCCCCCGTTCGTGCGGCCGCTCCGGGAGCAAGGCGTTGCGTTCGGGGCCGCATTCGGCGCAGGGGGTTGGCTCCCGTCAACAACAAGTCCCGGCATACACACGAAAAGCGCCCCAAGAGCCGGAGATGGGCAAGCGGACGCGCTTGGTATAGGTCGGCCCGTTCGACTTGCCGCGCGTCAAGCAGCCAGAACAAGATTGTAGTTCTCAATACACGATAGCGAGAGGATTTGGCACACATGTGGGAACGATTTACCGAACGCGCGAAACACGTGGTGAGTTCAGCCCGTGAAGAAGCCACCCGGCTTGGCAGCGAATACGTTCGCACCGAACATATACTGTTGGGCCTGTGCCGTGAACCCGACGGCATAGCCGCGCGCGCCCTTGAGAACTTGGGCGTGGACATCGAGGCGCTCGCCATGGAGATCGAGCAACAGGTGCAACGCGGGGCTTCCGTGATTCCTAGCGACGAGATCGCGTTCACGCCGCGGGCCAAAAAGGTGCTGGAACTGGCCGTGGAAGAAGCGCGCCGTTTTAATCACAGTTACATCGGAACCGAACATATTCTGCTGGGACTCGTCAAAGAAGGCGAAGGCATCGCCGCCAAAGTGCTGCAGGACATGAAGATCGATCTCGAGCGCGTACAAACCGAGATCATCCGATTGCTCGGCGACCAAAGCAAGTCGAGCAGTCCGCAAGCCAGTTCCGGAAAGAAGTCGCAAACGCCAGCGCTGGACACCTTTGGCCGCGATCTGACGGCCTTGGCCCAAGAGGGCAAGCTCGATCCGGTGATCGGCCGGGCAAACGAGATTGAACGGGTCGTTCAGGTATTGAGCCGCCGCACGAAGAACAATCCCGTCTTGATTGGAGAGGCCGGGGTTGGGAAGACGGCCATCGTAGAAGGCTTAGCCCAGGCCATTGTCAACGGCGACGTGCCTGACTTGCTGCTGAACCGGCGCGTGCTGACGCTGGATCTGGCTGGCGTGGTCGCGGGCACCAAGTACCGTGGGCAGTTCGAGGAACGGTTGAAGTCGGTCATGAAGGAAATCCGTAGGGCCGACAACATCATCCTGTTCATTGACGAGTTGCACACCATCGTGGGCGCGGGCGCGGCTGAGGGCGCCGTGGACGCCGCCAACATGCTCAAACCCTCGTTGGCCCGTGGCGAACTTCAGTGCATCGGCGCCACGACGATGGACGAATACCGCAAACACATTGAGAAAGACGCGGCCCTCGCCCGGCGTTTTCAGACGATTCTCGTCGACGCTCCAACCGTCGACGAGACCGTGGAGATCATAAAAGGCCTGCGGGATAAGTACGAAGCCCACCACCGCGTCAAATTTTCTGACGAGGCTATTGTGGCGGCGGCGCGGCTGTCCAATCAGTACATCACTGACCGGTTCTTGCCCGACAAAGCCGTGGACGTCATCGACGAAGCGGGCAGCCGGGCGCGTTTGAAAGTGACCACGCGCCCCGGCGAACTCAAACAGATCGAACAAGAGATCGAGCAAGTCACGCAGGAAAAGGAAAGCGCCATCCGCAACCAAGAGTATGAGAAGGCGGCAAGTTTGCGCGACCGCGAACGCACCCTCATCGCCAAGCTCGACGAGAGTAAGCGCGAATGGGAGCGCCGCCGCGACTCGGCCGAGGCTGCGGTGACCGAAGAAGACGTCGCGTTCATCGTGTCAAAGTGGACCGGCGTGCCCTTGACCAAACTCGAAGAAAAAGAATCCGAGCGTTTGCTTCGCATGCGTGATGAACTTCACAAGTCGGTCGTTGGACAAGACGAAGCCATTGACGCAGTGACGCGGGCAATTCAGCGTTCGCGCGCTGGGATGAAGAGCAGTAAACGCCCCGTCGGCTCGTTTCTGTTTCTCGGCCCAACGGGCGTAGGCAAGACCTTGCTCGCCAAGACACTGGCGTCGTTCATGTTCGGCGATGAAGACGCGCTCATTACCATTGACATGTCGGAATACATGGAGAAGTTCGCCGTCTCTCGCCTCGCTGGCGCGCCCCCCGGTTACGTCGGCTACAACGAAGGCGGACAACTGACCGAGCAAGTGCGGCGGCGCCCATACTCGGTGGTGCTCTTCGACGAGATCGAAAAGGCTCATCCCGATGTTTTCAATATCCTACTTCAGGTTTTGGAAGACGGGCACATGACCGACGCGACGGGGCGCAAGGTCGACTTCCGCAACACGGTCCTTGTCATGACCAGTAACGTTGGCGCGCGGCGCATCGGAAAGCACACCACCGTTGGATTTCAACGGGACTCCGAGGAAGACCGCTACGCCGAAATGCGCGACCGGGTGATGGATGAGGTCAAGAAGGTTTTCAACCCGGAATTCCTGAACCGCGTGGACGAAGTGGTCGTGTTTCACCGGCTTACTCAGGAGCAGTTGCTGGAGATTGTTGATATTCATGCCACGGAAGTGGTAGAACGGGCGCTCGACAAGGGGATCCACCTCAAGCTCACCCCCGAGGCCAAGCAGTTCCTGGCGCGCCAGGGAAGCGATGAGCAGTACGGCGCCAGGCCATTGCGCCGGGCGGTGCAGCAGTATGTCGAGGATCCCTTGTCCGAGTTCCTGTTGAAAGGTGACTATGAGCCCGGCGCGGAGCTGGAAGTCCGGCTTGCTGAAGGGGAGGACAAGCTGGAGTTTGTGTCCGGTGCGCCGGCAGCGGAAGGTGTGACCACTTGAGCAGACATATCTTCGTGTGGGCGGCGATCGCCCTAATCATTGGCCCGGTGTGTTCCGTCGCTATTGCGCAGGAGTACGCCGGGCGTATTGTGCGGGAAGTGAATTTGGAGGGGTTGGAACGGGTAAGCCCCAGTTTGGCGCGAGGCCAGATCGAGGTCCAGCCCGGCGAACCCTATTCGCCGCGGGCGTCGGCGCGCGATCTCAGTAGGCTCCATAACATGGGCTACTTCTCCACCGTCCGCGTGGAAGCCGAACCCGTCGACGACGAAGTCGCCGTCACCTACATCTTCGAAGAAAAGCGGATGATCCGGGAGATCCAAATCATCGGCAACGACCGGGTGCGGGAAACGCACATCCGCGGCGCGCTGACGTGGCGCGAGGGCGATTCGTTCGCGGAAGAGGCCTTCGAAGAAGAACGTGAGGCTATACTGAACGTCTACGAGGAACGTGGGTTCCCTGCGCCGCGGGTCGAGATAAGCGCCGAGGAAATCGGTCCCGGTGAACTCCGCCTGACCTATGCCATCGAGGAAGGCCCGCGCGCACGCATCAGCCGCATCGACTTCGTCGGCAACGAGACCCTGTCTGATCGCTACCTGCGCCGTCTGATTGAGACCAGCCGCGCATGGTGGTTTCTTGGAGGCCGTTACGACGAAAACCAATTCGAAGCCGATCTGCGCTTAATCGAGCGCACCTACGCCAATTACGGTCACCTGGAAGCTGAAGTCGTGGGCACGGAGTTCGATTACACCGAGGCCGGCAACCGCATGCATATCACGGTGTATATCGAGGAGGGCCCAGCCTACCATGTGGAACGCCTTGCCGTCGAGGGCAACATCGTCTATGAAGACGACGAAATCATGGGCATCATTGAGGTCTTGCCTACGGCGGTGCATAACCGAAGCCAGGTGCAAGCCGATGCCGACCTAATCGCCCAAGGCTACAGCGACAGCGGCTATGTCGACGCCGAGGTCACGCCGCTGGTCACGATCGACCCGGACACGAAGACAACCAACGTTGTTCACCGTATCCATGAGGGTGACCTGAAATACGTCCGCGAAATCCGTATCACGGGCAACGAAGTCACCCGCGACGACGTCATCCGCCGCCACCTTCACATTCGTCCTGGCGAACGTTTTGACGGAAGCATGATCCGCTTGAGCCAACGCGAGTTGGAGAACACCAACTTCTTCGATGATGTTCGGTTCAGCCTTGAGCCCATCGAAGACGATCCGCGCTTTGAGAACATCGTACTGGAACTCGAAGAAGCGCGCACGGGCGAATTCGGATTTGGCGCCGGCTACAGTCCCGATGATGGCATCGGTGGTTACACGGATCTGCGGTTACGGAACTTCGACATCGCCAATCCGCCCACCTTCGCGGGCGGCGGTCAGGAGTTCAACGCGCGCGTCCATATCGGCGAAAGACGCACTGAATACAATGTCGGCTTCACCGATCCCGAGATCTTTGGCTATCCGCTGGCAGGCGGTTTCGATGTGTTTCAACAATCCGTGCGGTACCGGGGCGGCATCGATTTCCGCGAAGACATGCGTGGGGCCCAAGTCCGGATCGGCAAGGTGCTTTCCCCTCACGTGACAACCCGCGGTTCACTCCGTTACCGCTACATAGACATAAGCGATCTGCCGTTCCGCGCCTCGCGACAGTTGCGGCGCGAGCGAGGCGACACCACTACCATAAGCGCAGCATGGGGCATCTCTCGTGACACGCTCGACCGTCGGTTCGATCCCACCGGCGGCGCGCGTCATGAATTCAACATCGAAGTGGCCGGATTGGGCGGCGATAATCATTTCTTCAAGCTTGATCACGACTCCGAGTGGTTCTGGGGCGTAGGCGACGAAGACCGATTCGTCCTATCGTTCCGCACACGCGAAGGCTATGTCCAAGAGTACGGGCCATCGGATTTTGTCCCCCTCTCCGATCGCTATTTCGCGGGCGGCACGACCACGGTGCGCGGCTACCGTAATCGCGACATCAGCCCGCGCGAACGCCGTTTCGGTTTCTTCGGCGATTTTGACGCGGTCGGCGGAAACCTGCGGCTCATAAACAACGCGGAAGTGAAGTACCGGCTGCATGAGCGTCTGCGCCTTTACACGTTTGTTGACGCTGGCGGCGTCTGGGCGGACACCAGCGACTTTGATTTGGGTGAGATGCGTTTTGGCGCAGGAGTTGGTCTCGGCGTGGACGTGCCCCGGCTGGGTCCGGTGCGTCTGGATTACGGACATCCCGTTAATCCGGATCGCCATCAGACGAGCTCGGGGCGGTTCCATTTCCAGACGGGTCTGCGCTTCTGATACGTGTTTGATGTTTGCTAGCCGGACAGGCATCCTGCTATACTCTCACGTCAGCATGAAGCCACCAACGAAGACGCAGAAACGCGGCGGCCGACAGTTGCTCCGCCAAGGCCGGGGGAGCGCTTTCCCGCCCGCATTCGTAGCTAGCATATCCCCACCGTGGGCCGTTCCACCAAGTCTATGCAGGCCTGTGAATCAATAACAGAAGGACGTAAGATCGTGAGATTCCGTACACAATTTGCGCTGACAATCGTTGCCGTAGCTGTGGTGCTTTGCGTTTCCTACACGGGAATCGGCTTTGCACAAGACTCCAACCAACAAGGCGGCTACCGAATTGGAGTCGTCGACCGGAAAGCCGTCTACGACGCTTATCAACGTCAGATCGATGAAATGGGCCGCATCGAGCAGCAGATCAACCAGCGCGAGCAAGAGATTGACGAAATGCTCGAACGCGTTGAAGCCAAGCGTGAACGCTATCGCGCCCAACGCGAATCGATGCCTGAGGATGAGGCCCTTGAGCTGCGCGACGAAATCGAGCGGGACTTGCGCAGCGTCATGTCGCAACGCGAGGACTGGGAGCGTGATATTCAGCGTCACGCCGATCGCGTCATCAGTCAGCTTCGCGGTGAAATCGACCAGGCCGTACAGGAGATCGGCGTCGAGGAAAACTACCACCTCATCCTTGATGGAGACGCGGGCATTCCCTCCGGCGTGCTCTATTACAGCTCTACTATGAATATGACAGGGCGCGTAATTGAGCGGCTCAACAGCCAATACCAAGCAGGCTCTTAAGCCCCGGTAGTCCGCATGCAAGGTCATAAAGCACGTCCGCATAACCCCGCGGCGGTTAACCGCCGCTCATGAGCGCCACCGTCTCACAGATTGCCGAACTCGTCGGCGGGACCGTGGTTGTTGGCGATCCGAATTTTGTGATCGTCGGCGCGAACGGCATCAGAGAAGCTGAAGAGGGAGAGGTGACGTTTGTGGCTACTCCCGGGTACAAAGGGTATCTGGCCACGACCAAAGCCTCCGCCGTGCTGGCGCCCCCATCAATGACGGACGCCGGCCAGGTCCCCACGCTCATTC
>PUMX01000086.1 GCA_003552485.1 Candidatus Hydrogenedentota bacterium | reverse complement strand
GGTCTTCCGCCGGCATTTGTGATTGCGCAACGTATACGGCTGCCCCCACGGAAATCGCCACAAGCACCACACTGAAGGCCAAACCCGCCACAACAAGCACGGTGGGCGACATGCGACGCGTGAGGGCGCGGCCCACTGGATTCGGCCCCATGAGATCATGCTCGGCCTCTCCCTGATCGATGGTGTGGGTCGCCGTCTGTTCTCTGGCGGCTTTTTCTTCTTCCAGTTTTTTAAGGGCATCTAGAATGGAGCTCATGAGCCTTCTTCATCCTCCCCATTAATCGTGGCGCCGGCCTGGTTGTTCAGCGCTTCGCTACGTTGTGGCGGCAGGTCTTCCATTCTCAGCGATGGACGCGAACCCACGCCATTCCGCTGCTCCGAAGACGATTCTCCCGTTGGCCGCTCGGGTGTATCAGGCCAACTTGGGGGCTCAGGCAAGGAAGGCTGTTCCGGACGCTGTATCGAAGGGGCCTCGGGTCTTTGAGGCTCAGGCACGGAGACTTCCGTGTCCGACGGCCAAAGCGAGGAGGGCTCCCTTGCCGGTTCGGGTTCTTCAACCTCAGGCGCCGCAGGTTCATCCGCGACGGGCCAATCGGGCAGATCAGGCCGGGATACCTCCGGCACATCCACGGGGTCCGGCTCAGTAGGGCGATCCTCCCCCGTGGCCTCATCAATTCCTTCGGGTTCGCTGATCTCTTCGCTGGGAACCTCAGGCGACCGCGGCGGTTCGGGGGCCGCCCCCTCTAAGTCATCGCGGGATCCCTCTGTTGGTTGAAGGTCTTCTTGAAACTCAGCGCTATACCTCAGCCGCTCAAGCAGTCCCACCGTGGTATCGCCGATGCCGATGCCGAAGCCTTCGCCGGCCTGCATCATGAACGGGTGATCGCTCGCGGGCGGTTCGGCTTCGTCTTGAACCTCCTCGCCTTCGTCATTCTCTACGTCTTCATCAGCCGGTTCCGCCAGCTCGTCCGCGGCAGACGCCTCCGTGGGGTCATCCCCTTCAGTTTCAGCGTCATCCGCCTCGATCTCGTCTACTTCCGCCTCATCTTCCGCCGCTTCGTCCGAAAGCCCGGCGATTTCTTCCGCGGCCTCATCGGGTTGTTCCGGCTCATCGGCCTCGTCAACCTCTGCGAGTTCATCGCCGGTGTCCGTTTCTTGGTCTTCAGCCTCCTCGGGATCATCCTCGTCCGCCTCCGCCAAGACTTCCACGTCTTCGCTGAAGTCCTCGGCGCGCGCGGCCACGTGAATCCGGAACTCGGCATCCGGCGCGGCGGCTGCCAACGCCTCCCAACTCTCCTGGTCATCCACGTCCACCAAGGCGGGCGTTTGCGCGTCTCTATCCCAACTCGTGAGCACCATCCGCGTCTGCGGCCCGGTCAACCCATCGACTTGCAGCCCTGTCTCTTCTTGAAGCGCGCTTACGGCATCGCGAGTCTCGGCGTCATACTCACCCGTCGCTTCATGGTCGAACCAGCCCAGATGGCGCAGTTGCGTTTGCAAAGCCTCGACCTGCCAGCCCTCGCTGTTCGCGCTCAGCACCCCTACATCCGGCTCCGAATCGCGCCAAACAATTACCGCCTGGTCTGCATAGCGCTGGCGGAACTCGGCCAGTGGCATGGTGAACGTTTCGCCAATTCCCCCGGCCAGGACCGCTTCGCCGTCCCGGATTTCCACGAGCCCCGCCCATAACGTCTGGCGATCGCCCGCCAAACGCACGAAACTCGGGAAATTGATGTTGATAAGCTGTTCAAAGCTGGGCGAGAGGATCTCGGGGGCCAAGCCGTTATCCTCCGCGAAAGCGGCAAGGTCTTCGGCCGTTCCATCCTCCGGATACTCGCCATCAAAGGGAATGTCCCACGTGCTGAGCAGGCTCGCCGCCGCGGCGTTACGGGCTAGTTCGGGCTCAAGCGCGTCAAACGCTTCCGGTTCCTCGGCATCGTCGTTGGGGGGGTCTTGTTCCGCTTCTTCTACTTCTTCTGCTTCTTCCGATTCTTCCGGCTCAACAGGCGGCGGATCCGGTTCTTCCGCGGGCTCTTCTTCGGTTGGTTCAGTGGTTGGGGTTTCCTCCGCCCCCACCGGGTCAGCGAGATCGAAGGCTATCGTCTGGACCGCATAGCGCGCGCCGGACTCGAGCCAGGGGGGCGTGTAATACACCGAATAGAAGATCGCCCCGCCCAGCAGCGCCACCACGGCCGCGGCTGCCGCCAACGGGGCCAGGCGAAAACGCCGTTGCTTGGCCGGTTTGGGCGCTTCAATGCGTTCCCCCTGAATCTCCCGGTGCGCCTTGCGCACGATGCTCTTCGTGATCTCGTGAACATCTTGGGTATATCCGATAAGAAGGGCGCGATCGCACAACGCGTTGATGACCCGCGGCGTGCCCTGGGAGTAGCGGTGGATGAGTTTGAGCGCGCCACTCGTGAACGTCACCTTGCGGCGGCCCCCGGCGGCGCGTAACCGGAAGGCGATGTACTGCATCGTCTCTTGCCGGTTGAGAGCCTTGAGATGGTACCGGGCCGTTATCCGCTGATTGAGCTGACGCAGTTCGGGCAAGGCCAGATGCTGCGCCAGTTCGGGCTGACCCACAAGAATGATTTGGAGCAGCTTCTGGGTGCTGGTTTCAAGGTTGGAAAGCAGCCGGATTTGCTCCAGCACCCGCGGTTCGAGGTTCTGGGCCTCATCAATGACCAGGACGCAATTGACGCCCTGGGCCGCCCGATCCAAGAGGTAGGCATTCAGCTCGTCGATCAGGCCCTTGGCGGTCTCCGCGCTTGAGGGGACGCCGAACTCTTCGTTGATCTTCCCCAAAAGCTCCAAGGGGCTCAGGAATGGATTGAAGATGAAGGCCACCTCGGTGTCCTCGTCCAACTGTTCCAGCAGACTCCGGCACAAGGTGGTCTTACCCGTCCCGATTTCCCCGCTAACCATGACAAAACCGCTACGGTTGTTGATGCCGTAGACGAGATGAGCGAACGCCTCTTTGTGCTTGTCGCTCAGATAAAGATAGCGGGGATCGGGAGTGAGGTTGAAGGGACGCTCATCCAGCCCGTAAAACGCCTCGTACATACCGTCCTCATGAACG
>PUMX01000517.1 GCA_003552485.1 Candidatus Hydrogenedentota bacterium | reverse complement strand
TGAAGGCGGAGACGGCGGCTCCATCCGCGAAATTCTGACGAGAACGCTCGACGCGTTGCCGGAAGGATGACGAAGATCGCGCCGCGACAGCGCGGGCAAGCCACGACGAGAAAGGAGAAAGGCGCAATGCGTAATGCCATCGCGTTTATGTTAGCCACGGGGATTCTGCTTGCAGGGATAACAGGACCGGTCAGCGCCGAGGAAGAAGGACTCCCCCTGGACATCATGTCCTTTAACATCCGGTTGTCTCCCGCCGAGGACGGGCCCGATTCGTGGGAGTACCGCAAGTTCATGGTATTGGACATGTTGCATCACTACGACGCGGACATCGTGGCCACGCAGGAAACCATGATTGACCAGGCGGAGTTCATCGACCGCCACATGGATGCATATCATTGGTTCGGTGTGGGCCGGAACAAGGATGGCGGCAGCGAGCACATGGCGATCTTCTACAAGCCCGACGTCGTGCGCCCCATCGAAAGCGGCAACCTATGGCTGTCCGAAACGCCGGACGTGCCGGGCTCGCAAAGCTGGGATTCCAGCTTGCCACGCTTGGTGACGTGGGCGCGGTTTCAGTATCTGCCGACAGACGTTCACTTCTACGTCTACAACACCCACTTCGATCACCGGGGTTCCGAAGCCCGCGAGGAAAGCGCGCGTCTCATAGCAGAATGGGTCAACGAGCGAGCGGAGGAGGACGAACCGGTCATCGTCCTCGGCGATTTCAATGCGCGGGCAGAGGACAGCGAGCCATGGCGCATCTTGACCGAGGATGCGAATCTTCTCGACGCTTGGCTAACGGCGGACGAGACCAAAGGCCCCGTCACCACGTGGAGCGCCTTCGGTCCGCCGGATCCCGACAGTGACCGCCGGATAGATTGGATTCTGTACCGCGGTCCGATCCACGCCCATCTCTGCGAGACGGTGGTTTATAATCAGGAGGGCCGCTACCCATCGGACCATTATCCGGTTTTCGCGCGCTTGACGCTCAACCCCTGATGC
The DNA here is from genome assembly GCA_003552485.1 of Candidatus Hydrogenedentota bacterium. Classification (GTDB taxonomy): domain Bacteria; phylum Hydrogenedentota; class Hydrogenedentia; order Hydrogenedentales; family SLHB01; genus PUMX01. Next base: position 2,077 of record PUMX01000517.1, on the reverse strand, counting down.
AGCGCTGAGGCGGAGAAGATGACATCGTTGAGGGGTCATCCCGCTTAACGCCGGCCGGGATTCCCCGGCGGCGCATCGCATGCGACTGCGACTGCGCGGGCAACCATTGCACGGCGTCGGCGACAACATAGCCGCCCGTGTTGGCGTTCTCGATGACAACCGTGGCCACGCCGTCAAACTCGAATTCACCCAACGAGATGAAGGCGCCGTCGATGGGCGGCGCCTCTTGTTGATTCACGGTGATCAGGTCCATACCCATGGCGTGATACACCTTCACGGGCGCGTTGGCGGCCCGATTCTCGTGAGGCGTGTAGCTAACCCGCACTTCGTAACGGCCCGAGCTGGGCAATTCGGCTACATACCGCACTGATTTTTGGCCCTTGTCTTCGTTCCGATCATGAACGTAGCTGTAGCCAACAAAACCTTCGACGGATGACGAAGTTGCCCAATCGCCGTTCAGTTCAGCGCCGGGATGATCGATGACGATCCCCTGAAGGTCCGCCGGATTGATCCCCATGCCTTCATCGCTATCAAGCACTTGTCCATCTTCCAGAAGACGGTCGCGCAACATGTCGTAGGGCAGCTCTTGCACAGCCATGTCGTTTTCCAATGCCAGCGAGGCCGCCGCCGCCGCGGATTGCCCCAAGATCATGAAGACCGGCTCCATCCGGATCGAACCGAAGGCAATGTGCGATGCGGACACCGCCACCGGCGCCAACAGGTTCGCGGCCTCGTCCTGCTTCGGCAGAATAGCGCCGTAGTCAATGGGATAGGGGCCGTCCGGCGACACCTGCACATCACCCTCGTTCCGCACATTTGGCCGCCCGTCTTCATCATAGGCGACATGCCGCTGAACGTTGTGCGAGTCCATGTTATACGAACCCATGCCAATCGAGCGCGGCGTGGGTTCGCGCCGTCGCACGTGATTTTCCGTGACCACAAAATCGCCTACCATACGCCGAGCCTCGCGCACGTAGATCTGACGCGGCCAGTGCCCGTTGTCTTCGAACTCGTCCGCGGGTAAGCCCCATTCCCGGTGTTGTTCGCGGATTTCTTCGGGAACACGGGGATGATTGCGCAAGGTCCAGCATAATCCTTGCTGCCAATACCGCTGTCTGGCGATGATTTCTTCGCGCTTCTCATAAGACGCCTCGGCGTAGTTCCAGCCCTCATCAAGGTTGTAGTTTCCGCCGATGAGGTTTTGCGACATACCGCTGTCGTTGTTCGAGTCCGTCTTGCGGTTGGGCATGAGATCCCACTTGTAGAAGCGATCGCGTTGGCCCGCCTCAATCGCACGAAATAACAGCTCGAAATCTTCCTCGTCGTATCCCTCGGGCTGCGGAATTTCGACGCGGTTTCCGGGCGCATCCGTCAGCACAAGCCGAAAACAATACGCTTGAAGCCGTTTGTCGCCTTCGCCATCCTCGCCGCCGGGATCGGGATTGACATAGGGCAGCAGCCCGCTGTCCGGGTCGCCTTCCTTCACGTAGGGGTCAATACCCCAGGGAAGCTGGTTACCCACGGCGCGCTCGGTCTGGATGCCATTGAGCGTTTCTCCGTACTGTTCGTTGGGCTCGCGCCCGATGGTGTACGACACGCCCGCCGCCGCCATGAGGTCGCCTTCGTAGGTCGTATCGAGAAACACGCCGCCATGGTAGGTCCTTCCGGAGAGCGTCGTAATCGAGACAACCCGGTTCCCATCCATCTCGACGCCGTTCTCGCGGTCCAGCCACTCGTCACGATAGACGGGGATCCCGTATTCCTCGATAAAGGCTTCAAACACCGTCTCGGCCACGCCCGGCTCGAAGACCCACGCCGTTTCCGTCACGTCGTCTAAAGCCGATCCGTGCTGACCCTGCTGCACGTCGAAATCATCGGCATCTTCCCAAATCCACGCGTCTTCGTGCCGATAATGCTTCCAGAGGCGATGGTAGAACTCGCGCGCCAATCCGCCAATCACGTCGCGCCGGCCCGCGTCCGTCCAGCCGAGTCCTGAAGTGGTCATGCCTCCGAGGTGCTGCGCCGGACTCACAATCGCCACGGTGCGGTCCATCCGCGCGGCCTGCACCGCGGCTGT
>PUMX01000349.1 GCA_003552485.1 Candidatus Hydrogenedentota bacterium | reverse complement strand
CTGGGTTAACCGTTGCGCATGTTGCTGGCGCAGGTCATTGCCACAGCTGACGCATTCGGAAACCCCGTCAGGATTCACCGTGCCGCACTCCGCGCACAGCGCATCGCTTTCCGTGTCTATATCTACACGGGGCCCGCCCTTGGGGTAGGGGTGGGACTCGGTTTCATCGCCAAATTCGTTCATGCTATTGTGGCCTCTCCCTTGGAATCCTGAGCCAATTCTTTCATATTAGGGCCAGTGTATGCACGTTTTCCGCAGGATGCGCGCCCATGACAATCACCAACACTCGGCCCCGTGCTGGAATTCGGGTGAACATGCGGCCGCGCGCTGTTTGCCCATCTCTTACCCAGCAATCAAACACGGCCCAGGTAAGCGGATGAACCCAATGCGCCTAACACGGTTCGGCGCGACAAAACAACGGCCAATAGAGATAATTGTCCCAAAACCGAATCCTACTAGTCTCTCCGAGAGTATGCCGATTAAAATGGACGGGATCCAATCGCGCTCTAGTGAAACACACGGCGAAGACAGGCAGGAATACTCTCGGTTTCGACTGATTATGGGGCAGTTCTGAACTGCTTAAGTCCCCGCAGGTGAGGAATCAAGTAGCGCAGCCGCGGAGTCCCGGCGCCGTCAGCGAAATTCGAGTTTCCCATGGAACCGCCCGCCTCAACATAGCGCGAAACTGCTCCGCGCCGTTTCCACATATCAAGGACGGAGGTTGCAACTACCAAAACTATAGCGGTAAAGTAATCTATGCGTGCAATGAGCCCAGTCGCTGTGAATTATCTGACGCCATTGCATCGCGAGTCGCAGCAGGGCCAGGACCTGCTCGAATTGAAAGGTTTCAGGGGGACTACATGAATATTTCTTCACGATGTGAGTACGCTTGCCGGGCGATGGTCGAGCTGGCGCGCCAAGAGCACCAAGAAGACCCAATCACCGCGCTGCGTATTGCCGAAAAGCGGGGGATTCCCGAGAAGTACTTGGTGCATATCTTGCTCCAGCTTAAGCGGGCCGGCCTTGTCCGCAGCGTGCGAGGCGCCCAAGGGGGATACCACCTCGCCCGCATGGCGAGCGACATCACGCTCTGCGACATCGTGAAAGCAATTGACGGCCCTATACTCCAGCCTTTGCCCGTCGAGGATCCCTACGGCGCCGACTTGGAGCCAACCTGGCGCGAAGTCGCCCGAGGTTTCGAAACGGTGCTGCAACGCACGACCGTGCGGGACATCGTCGACAGCGCTTCGAAAGTTCAGATGTATTACATCTGACCAGCTTGGGGCCGTCCGTATCACGTCCCCTCAGCGTTTCTAACGGCTCCTAATCCCGAACTCAGTCACGCTCGGGTTTGGCTTCCCTCAGCATAAGCTCCTCGACGGCGTCGTGCGGGTTGGCCCCCTCGAACAGCACTCGGTACACCTGTTCAGTAACGGGCGCCTCCACATGATGTCTCACGGCCAAGTTATGGGCGCTGCGCGTCGTGCGCACGCCTTCAGCCACCATGCGGGATTCCGCCTGCACCGCCTCCGGGCTTTCGCCTTTCGCAAGGCGTTCGCCTAACGCGCGATTGCGTGAGTGTTGGCTGGCGCAGGTGACAATGAGATCGCCCATACCGCTGAGCCCGGCGAATGTCAGCGGACTGGCGCCCAGGGCCACGCCTAGTCGCGCCATCTCCGCAAGACCGCGGGTAACCAGCGCCGCTTTTGCGCTGTCGCCAAGGCCAAACCCATCACACGCGCCCGCGGCGATCGCGATCACGTTCTTTAGGCTCCCGCCCAATTCCACCCCGAGCAGATCCGTCGTGGTGTAAACTCGGAACCGGGAAGTAACAAACACGTTTTGCACCGTGGCGGCCACGTCATGATCAGCGGACGCCGCCACCACCGAAGCAGGACGCCTCGCAGCCACCTCTTCAGCATGGCTCGGACCCGACAACGCCGCCACCGGGCATTCGCCCGCTTCCTCCTCAATGACTTGGCTCATACGCAGCAGCGTGCCGTTCTCGATTCCCTTGGCTACGCTGACGCGAATCGTCCGCCCGCTGAACGGCAACGCGCGCACGGCGTCGCGCATGGCGTGAGACGGCACGGCGTACACCGCCATGGCCGCCTCGGGATCAACCTCCTCAGCGACCACCACGGAATCATGTAGGTTCACGCCAGGCAAGTAATAGGGACTCCGCCGGGTCTCGCGCAACATGTCAGGCTGGTCAGCTTCCCGGCACCACAGGCGCACCTTGCGCCCCTCGGCGGCAAGCAAATTCGCCAACGCAAGGCCCCAGCTTCCCGCGCCAATAATCTGAATCATCATGACCGCAGTTTATACCGTAAGCGGGCATAGCGGATCGAGTGTAAGCTGGAGCCCCCTCTTCGCCGGACACGCCCGAGGCTCGGAAGAGAAACTGGGTTCACGATGGAATTCTCGCCCCCCTAGCCTTTATCCTCATTCTGGTTGGCCCTGAAACGCGACGGACATTGCGCCAAGCGACCGCTCGCGCAGGAACCGCCGTTGAGTTACGTAAACCCCAAAGAAATGACCAAAGGAATTCGCAAGGCTATGAAGACTATCACACGCATATGCGCCGGTTCGGTACGTATGACTGCTCGTTCACTTACTTTGGCGGTCGCTTGTATAGGATTGCTCGCCATCGCACAGACGGCCGACGGTGGGGAACGCGGTCTGATAGGTCCCGACCAGACCGGGCCCAGCCGCAGCGTCAAACCGCCATTCAGTCCGGACGCTTGGCGAAAAGCTGAAGGCTACGTTCTTGACAGCGATCGCGCATGGGGGCGACGCTTCAAGCCTCGTTCGGTCTTTCAGATACCGGGTGGCATGGGCGTGCTCTATAACTCGCAGCCGCCGAGGGACTTCGATGCGCCCGAAGGGTTTGCGTCCGAGCAAACCGGCAGCCTGGCGTTCAGCAGCAATCTGCTCGATTGGCGCGACTATCCCGACAATCCGGTCCTCTATGAGTTGGAAGAGTGGCAGGGCAGTAGCCGCGCCATGCCGCGCGCCATGCTTTATGACAAAAGGAACGAACAATGGGTGATCTACTTCTGCGACCGTGACGGCGATTATCCCG
>PUMX01000091.1 GCA_003552485.1 Candidatus Hydrogenedentota bacterium | reverse complement strand
CCTGGGCGAAGAAGGCGCATGAACCCCCGTAACCCCAGCATACCGCTCGCCGCGAAGATCGCATTCACCGTCTGGATGCTGTACTGGATCCCTGTCACCATATGGGGGTATGGGCCGCAGAACTTCTTGTGGCTGTGCAACGTCGCCAAGTTTCTCTTGCTTTACGGGATCTGGACGGAGAACCGCCTCATTCTTTCCAGCCAGGCCGGCGTGATGACGCTGGTGGGCATTGGCTGGACGGTCGATTTGCTCACGGGGTTGCCCTTCGGGGAAAGCTTAGCCGGTTTTACGAGTTATATGTTCAATCCAGAGCGGCCCCTTCTCGCCCGGATTACCTCCCTGTATCACATAGCCCTGCCGCCCTGGGCGTTGTGGCTGGTGTGGCGTGCGGGCTACGACCGGCGCGGCCCTTGGCTGCAATCCGCGATAGGCGCAGCCGCCGTCGTGGCCGCGCGGTTGCTAAGCACACCTCAGCATAACGTGAATTTGGTGTACGATGTGTTTGGCCGGGACTTTGAGTGGCTGCGCCCCGCGTTTATCGTCCCGTTTCTTGTCGTTGTGTATCCCTTCGTGTTGTATTTTCCGGGCCATGCGTTGGTTATGTGGCTCTTACGGCGATTCCCATCTCCTTCTGGGGGCGGAGAGACTTGACTTTGGGGCGGGAGGGGAGCAGAATAAGGAGCATGTTCGCGAAAGTGCGTTATAAATGGGTTGACACCAAAAACCGAAAAAACTGCCGGGTGCTGATGAGATCCTTGTGTTGCGCCGTCATCGCTGTTATTGCCGCCGCCGTGAGCTTGGCTGGCCACGCGGTTCGCGAGGCCGAGTTCGAATACGCCGATACCGGCTACAGCGCCTATCATTCAGTAAGCATGGAGCCGGAAACGGGAGCAGACGCCGCATGGACTGCGACGGTTCCCCTCGAAACCTCAGAAACCTACCGGTATGCAGATGCCGAACCTATGGGTCAGGTGGATGGAGAAGACATAGGCGAGCCGATTAACGAGTATATCTATAGCCAATTCATCGAACACTTGGGCCGCTGCATTTACGGCGGCATATGGGCCGAAATGCTGGAAGATCGCAAGTTTTACTACCCCGTGGACGCGGATGCGTCCCCCTGGGAGGAAGTGGGTCCGGACGTTTCCGGTTACGCGCGGGTTTCGGTGAACTCCTTCGTTGGCGAACTCACGCCGATGGTGCGTCTGCCGGGCGGCATGCGCCGGGGCCTCGTGCAGGAGGGGTTGACCCTGGAGGAAGGGCGAGGTTACGAGGGGCGCGTGTGGCTGGCGGGCAACACGGGCGGCGCTCCCATCGAGGTGAGCCTGGTTTGGGGGGATGGGGAGGATGAACGCGAGACCGTCACCGTGGATCGCCTCAGCCGCGAGTATGAGAAGACATCCTTCGCATTCACCGCGCAAGGTTCGGCCGCGGACGGGCGCATCGAGATTATGTCCGACGGGGAAGGGCATTTTAGCGTGGGAACCGTCTCCCTGATGCCCGATGACAATGTAGAGGGCCTGCGCGCAGACACCCTGGAGTTGCTGAAGGAACTCGATGCGCCTATGTACCGTTGGCCGGGCGGGAACTTCGTGAGTGGTTACGATTGGCGTGACGGCATCGGCGATCGTGATCGCCGTCCGCCCCGGCGCAACCCGTACTGGGAGGAGGGGGTTGAGTCCAATGATTTTGGACTTGACGAGTTCATCGCGTTCTGCCGCCGCTTGGACGCCGAGCCTCATATCGTCGTGAACACGGGCGCGGGGGATTTGGACATGGCCATGGAGCAGCTTGAGTACTGTAACGGCCCCGCGGATTCGCCCATGGGGCAAGAGCGGGCGGCCAATGGCCACGAAGCCCCCTACGATGTGGAATGGTGGGGCGTGGGGAACGAGATGTACGGCGATTGGCAGATCGGCTACATTCCTTTGGAAGACTATACCGAGCGGCACAACGCCTTTGCGGGCGCCATGCGCGAGGCGTATCCGGACATCAGGCTAACCGCCAGCGGAGAGATGGGGGAATGGAGCGAGGGCCTGCTGCGTCACTGCGCCGATCACATGGACTTTATTGGGGAGCATTTCTACGCTCAAGAACGGCAAAATGTGGCGGCCCACGCCCGTCAGATTCCTGAGCAGATAAGACGCAGGGCCGAGGCGCATCGGCGCTACCGGCAGGAAATCGAGGGACTGGCCGGCAGGATGATCCCGATTGCGCTTACGGAGTGGAACTACTGGTACGGTCCCGATATCTACGGGGAACTCGGCGTCCAGTACTACCAAAAGGACGCCTTAGGCATCGCCGCCGGCATTCATGAAATGGCCCGGCAAAGCGATATCATCCAGATGGCGAGCTATGCCCAGACCGTGAACGTCCTCGGCGCGATCAAAACCTCGGAGACGGACGCCGTCATGGCTGCCACGGGCGTTGTGCTTACCCTGTACCGCCAGTATTTTGGCGCGCTCCCCGTGCTAGTGCATGTTGAGGAGCCCTTGGACGTTATGGGCGCGTGGACCGAAGATCGCTCCACGCTGACCTTGGGCGTGGTGAACCCTACTGCATCCAATTATACGATTCCCGTTGTCAGTGGGGACGCAGCCGTCCCGAGGACCGCCGAGGGGTGGACCGTGGCGCATGACGATCCCATGGCCTACAATGTCCCCGGGGAACCGCAACAGGTGCGCATCGAGGCGATTGGCTCCATTGACATGGAGGATGGTTTACCGGTCGCCCCCTACAGCGCGACGGTGTTTCACGTGAACGTAGAGTGATGGGGCCTGGACATATATGTAGGCGGCCAGACCGAACGAAAGAGGGGGATACGCTCATGAATTCGCGTATGAGAGAATTTGTCAATACCTTGCCGCCGTTTTTCAAAGGCCGCCTGCCAGATGTCCTCGTCCTTGGGAGCATCCTGATTCTGGCGCTCATTGTTCGACTCTGGAATATTGGCAACGAAGCGCCATGGTACGATGAATTGATGATCCTGTCTCACCTGGACGCGCCATCCTACTTGACATTTCTTGCGGGTGTACGTTACAGCGAAGTCACCACATCGCCGCTTCATCCCACCATCTCGTGGCTATGGATCCAATGGTT
>PUMX01000516.1 GCA_003552485.1 Candidatus Hydrogenedentota bacterium | reverse complement strand
GAACCCTCGAGCCCAGAAAGAACCTGCCCCGCCTTATCCGCGCATGGTCCCGCGAAGCACACCGGCACGACTGCGGCCTCGTTCTCGCCGGACGGCGCGGCTGGCGCGTCGAAGCCATCGACGAAGCCGTGGCCGAATCTCCCCATAGCGACCGCATCCATTTCCCGGGCTTCCTGGCCGACGAAGATCAACCCGCCGTGTTATCGGCCGCGGAGGCGTTCGTGTGGCCGAGTCTGTGGGAAGGGTTCGGGTTGCCGCCGCTCGAAGCCATGGCCTGCGGCGTCCCGGTCATTACGAGCAACGCATCCAGCATGCCCGAGGTGGTGGATCGCGCCGCCGTGCTGGTGGATCCGGAAGACGAGGAGGAGTTGGCCCATGCGATGGTCCGCATGCTCGACGACCCGGAACGGCGCGCTTGGCTACAAGCCGCTGGACCGCCTTGGGCCGCCCAACTCACTTGGCGCCAAACCGCGCAGGGCGTGCTCGCATCCTACAAACGCGCGCTGCAGGATAAGTGAGGCGTCGATCGAAAAAGCCCGCTGATCTCCGTCAGGCTTCGCGTTGACTGCGCCTTCGCCCCTACCGCACTACACGCTGGCGCACCACCTCGTAGGCTTGCCAGAACCGGCGGACACGGTCTTGGACGCGGTCGTCGAAACGGATGCCGCCGTAGTTGGAGAGCACGAAAAGGTTGGTGAGTTCCGTTGCTTCTTCTTCGAGGGTCTTAAGCTCTCGGGGGAATTCGCGCAGGAACTCGTAGGGTGTTTGGCCGGGCCGCCGCGGCACGCCGAGATCATAGGCCAACGCGCACAACGCCTCATAAGCGTGGGCGATGATGTCGGCGTTTGTCATGCCGCGTTGCTGCATGGCGCTGCGCATGGGGTTCCGGTAGGCCACGCAGGTGGCGAGGTCGCGCTGAATCGTGCGCTGCCGCCACTGCAGACGGGGCAGCGAAGGCATGCGTAACAGTCGCTGGATAAGCTGGTCCACGGCGTCAAAGAAGCGCCGCATCCACTGTGGGAGCATCGCGCGTCTGCGCGCCAAAGCGGCCGCGCCGGAGCCGAGTCCGCGCAAGGCGCCGTAACCCGCGAACAGGCCGAGCCCGATGAGCACGCCTTGGCCGAGCCGTTGCAAGAAAAGCCCTTGCCTGATCTCGCCTTCGGCCGTGACCTCGACGGGCAACAGTTCAATCTGGCGATCGTAGGTCCAGAAATCAGTCTCTTGATAGCCGACATGGGCCACCGGCGGCATGTCCGGCAGGGGCAGGGCGAGCGCGCCGAGCAACACGACGAGCACCATGAAGAAGCCGAGGGACAGCCAGAAGACGCCAATGGATGGGGGAATCGGCACGCGCCGTTCCTGAAAATACATGCGCAGCCCCGCGAGGCTGGTGAGCATGAGCAGGGTCAACGCGGAGAAAGAGTACGCGCCTACTAGCGCGTGACCGCGCGCCACCATGCCAGGACCGCCGTGAGGCAGCACGCGCAGGCCCAGCGCGAAAATGAGCATCACGGGCACACTGAAGTAGAAGATAGACACGCCGGGATGCCGCCGGGCCAGGCGCTCGGCCGGTTCGGCGTATGAGGCCTTGTGCTTCTTTTTCTCCGGCGGCTTCCACTCCGAGGGGTCAATGGCGTCTAGCTCTTGGGCGACAACGGAGTTGTCGACGCGCTTGCGCACAATGGCGGATTGCTTGCGCTGCGGTGCTTGCGGCGTCATGGCGGCGCGCGCTTTGCGCAGTGTGTTCTGGAAGATACCGATTTCCCCGGCGTACGGGTTCTCATCGACACAGCACTCCTTCGTGAGCCGGTTGGTGACCCACCATATGAAGCTGACGGCGGCCAGGTTGAACACTGTCGCCGTGCCGGGGCTGTCGAGGAATCCGCGCGCCACGCTGCCAGCTTCCCACTGGCTCAGCGTGCCCATGGTGTAGATGACCGTGACGATACCGAGGCCAAATATGTAGAGGATCGACTCGCCACCGCCTTGCTGCGCGATGAGCCGGTTCAGGGCCACCACGCCCATCACGAAAAAGAAAGCGACAAACCGCAGGTTCCGGTCCATGACCGTGGTGTAGACGAATCGCACATCGAGCAGAAAGTAGATGACCGAGGCCACCATGATGAGAATCATGAGGGGTGTGAGGAAGCCGAGCAGCGCATCCGTAATCGTCATGCGTTGATACGGCTCTGGCTGCGGCAATGTATCCTTGAGCGACTGGAAATCCGTCGGCTGCGGTTCTCGCCTATGTTCCTGAGGTAACGCCACGTTCTTCGTTCCTAAGCCACTGTCATGACCCGCATGGGTTCGACCACACGCCGCGCAAGCCCTTGCAGCCGTCCACAATGGTGCGCAAGAGCAATCCAAGGCAAGCGTAGCGCAACCCCTGGATCACCGGCAACCCTGTCCGTGCGAATCCGGGGGCCGCGCTGGCCTCCGTTCACCAGATCCCGGGCGATTCGGACACGCGCCCGGATTGATACAATGCGAGCCAAGCATTAGACTATTTTCGCTAAACACAATAGCCCTCACCGCCAGGAGACCTTACGCCATGAAGAACCTTTGCATCGCTCTAGCGCTTCTTCTTTGCGCGCCAGCCATCGCCGAAGAGGACGCTCAATCCTCTTCCGTGTTCAAGCGCGTCTTCGGCATTGAACGCACGCTGCCCGAAGACAGGGTCGAGGAGGTCAAGGCGCTTCCGCCCGGCGAACGCCTCGAACTTGACACGAACGGCGATGGGCGCATCGATGAGATGTGGTACATCGACACGGCGAAACGCCATACCGTGTCGCCCTTGCTCGTGCGTGTCATTGACCAAAACGGCGACATGCATGAAATGGGCCGGGGCAACCTGCACAGCGACCTTTACTTCTTCGATTATGAAGCCAATGGTTACATCAACGCCGTGATCGATTATCAGGACCAGACCGGCGACGGCAACCTTGACGCCATGGGCATCTTCTTTGACAAGAACTGGCGCGACGACATGGACGACCTCACGGTGTGGTGGTCGGAAGACATCGGCGACGACAATCTGCTCTGGTTCGACGTGAACGGGAATTACTACCAGGCGTTGTGCCAGTGGCGCACGCACTTCGCGGGCGACG
>PUMX01000370.1 GCA_003552485.1 Candidatus Hydrogenedentota bacterium | reverse complement strand
GCTCGGTATCGACATCGATATTCAAGTTCGGCAACTGCTCGGGGTTCATGATTCCAAAGCCTTCCGGCCGTTGCGCGACTAAAAACTGATTGCTCGCTTCACGGGCCCGGGACTCAATCTCTGAGTCCTGCCGGGTCTCGGTGTCAGCCCGGGTTTGGGCATCCAACGATTCGCGGACTTGAATTGTAATAATGTCACCAGGCTCGAATCGTTTCTTCTTCTCCGAAATAAGCGTGCCTCGTTCGGCCACCGCAGCGCTGAACAGCGAGTCCGCATAGGCGAGCGGCGTCGCCACAACTAACGCCATTGCAATAATCATCCCACGCATAATAGGGTCTCCTACTCTACGAGCACCGTTCCGTCAGCTTGTACGACGCCCGTAAATTCTTCCTTTGACTCTGGATTGCGACAGGTAATGAGATCGCCTTCATGGCCATGCTCCATAGCGCGCGCGGTCGAACGGACAACGAGGCCGCCCATGCGCGTCTCGACATTGACCATGCGATTGCGTTGCACAAGCCTGCGCGGCTGCACCTGCCGTTCCCCTATGACTTGGCCCTGATGGATGGTCGACCGAGCCACCTGCCCCACGATCTCGCTGAAGTCTTCGAACGTGCCGTTGCGCCGTCCCGTGCGTGGCTGAGGCTCGAGCGCGAGATCGCGCTCGCGAATTGTTTGGCCCCGAGAGATGGACGCCGCCGCGACCACCACGGGCGCGTAGCTCTCGACATTGGCCCGAACCACCACCGTCCGCTGAGTCTCTCCGTCCACGAGGACTTCGCCGCGAAACGAACCATTGCCCACATACCCGTAAGTCGGGCTGGTAGACCAGTGGATTTCTACGTCGCCATCGGGCACGACAATGTCCTGCACCGGCGAGTCGATGGTAACTACAGCTTCGTCGCTGTCCCACGGCATGTTGTCCCGGATGAATTCGCGCAGATCGGCGGTGAGCATGTCACGCGTCACGTCGAGGTGTAGCGTTGTTACACGCGCGCTGCGCGCCCCCCGAATCTCGAATTCGGCGTCACTGAGGCCGGCGGTTAACAGGCGCGTCTTAACGAGCCCTGCATCCACACGTTTAGCTGATCCAGCTGACGCGGCCCGCGTGATGGGAACGTCTTCGAGATGGGGCACGCCGCCGGCAACAATATCGGCGACATCCCCAAGCAATACGTCAGGCCCCCGCACATAAGCCTCCTCATGCAGGTGCAACACGATTGGCTCCGGGACGCCGTCGAGCCGAACGTCTGCGTCCGCTGCAGCGCAAATCAGCAAAGTGCTGATCACTCCAAGCCCTAGCGCCACACGTTCCAACGTTCTGGTCATAGACACAAACCTCTGTACGCCTTCACCGGCGTTATCGCTTGATGTTGTTCGCTATCTGCAGCATATCGTCGCTGGACGTAATCACTTTGGAGCTGGCCTCATAGGCGCGCTGGGCCGTGATGAGATTAATGATCTCCTCAACCACCTGTACATTCGAGTTCTCGAGAAACCCCTGTTCGAGCGTGCCCAGTCCATCGATGCCGGGCTGCCCAATAACCGGCGCGCCCGATGCTTCGGTCTCAAGCAAGAGGTTACGTCCCAAACGCGCATCCAATCCGGCCGGGTTCACAAAGCGGGTCAGCTGGATTGTGCCCAGGTTCTGAGGCGCCTGATCGCCGGGGACCAGGGCCGACACGACGCCATCTGAACCCACGTTCAACTGAATAAAGTCTTCAGGCACATTGATGCCCGGAGCCAATGGATAGCCGTCCACGGTCACAATTTGCCCGTTTTGATCAATACGGAACGAACCATCGCGGGTGTAGGCCGACGTTCCATCGGGCAGTTCGACCTCGAAGAAGCCATCCCCTTCGATGACCAAGTCAAGCGGATTTCCCGTTTGAATGAAGTTACCTTGGGTAAATAGCTTGGCAATAGATGCAGGCCGCACGCCGTGGCCAATCTGGATCCCTTCGGGAATGGTCTCCCCCGCCACCGTTTCGGTTCCCGCCGGCTTCAAGGTTTCGTACAAGAGATCTTGGAAATTAACCCGGCTCTTCTTGAAGCCCGTCGTATTCACGTTCGCGAGGTTATTCGCGATCGTGTCCACGTTGAGCTGTTGGGCGATCATGCCCGTGGCGGCCGAAAAGAGCGCGCGAATCATATGTAGTTTCCCTCCCCCTTACGCATTGCCTACACTGGCATGCCCACCTGCTCAATGACGCGGCTTGTGGTCTGATCAAATGTGCTGATCACTTGCTGGTTCGCCCCATACGCGCGCAGTCCCGCCAGCATATTCACCATTTCGTTGGGGACTTGCACGTTCGACATCTCGAGCGACTTGTGAAGCACCCGGGTATCGACTGCGGGCGCAAACTGGGCGTCTTCCGGCGCGGCGTACAAGCTGTTGCCCTCGCGCTGCAACGCGCGCGGCGTCTCGAACTCGACCACCCGTAACTGATCCGCCAACGCGCCGCCGACGTGCACGCCTCCTTGGGCGTCGACCTCGAAACCAACGCCATCCACGGTAATCGGTTCACCGGTGTCACCTTGAAGGGGATGGCCCTCGGTGGTCACTAATTGGCCCAATTCATTCAACGCCAACTGGCCATTACGAGTAAACCGCTCTCCCTGCGGCGTATCAACGGCCAGATAGCCCGGCCCGCTTAAGGCGAGGTTTAGCGAATCGCCCGTCGTCTTTACGGGGCCACCCTGCAGGTCAGTAAAGCTTTGCTGCATACGCACCCCGCCGCCCGGACCCGGCTGAACGTCAAAAAGGTGAGGATGCAAATCGCGCCCCAGATAAGCCTGGTAAAAGCCTTCGAACACGCCGTCGTTGCGTTTGAAACCGGCGGTCGAAGCGTTCGCCAAGTTATTGGCAATAACGGAATGGCGCATCTCGTTGGCCACCATTCCGGACGCCGCTGCGTATATTCCGCGAAACATGATTAGCTTAGCCTCTCCTCCACGCCCCATGGGACCAGGCCCGCTGAGCGGTAATTCACCGCGAATGAGGAGCAAGGCATATGCCCAAGCCGACCCAATCTCATAAAATCCTTTTTAGCAATTACTTACAACATATATGAGAGCCTGATCGAACCTTTACTGCGCGGCAACTCT